>CAXTTB010000462.1:0-3519 GCA_964246905.1 uncultured Acetobacteraceae bacterium
AGCGGGAGGAGATCCCGACGTAGGAGGAGGCGGCGATGGGCGACCTGTATGACGACGACATCCTGGAATGGTCGGAGCGGCAGGCACGGCTGCTGCGCGACGTGGCGGCTCGCGAAAACGCGGAGCGTTTGTCGCAGGGGCGGCGGGGGAATGAGGCGCCGGACTGGGCCAACGTGATCGAGGAGATCGAGAGCGTGGGGCGCAGCCAGCTTTCTGCCGTGAAGTCGCTGCTGGTGCAGGCGCTGTTGCACGACCTGAAATGCGCGGCGTGGCCGTTGTCGCGGGACGTGCCGCATTGGCGGGCAGAGGGGCGGGGGTTCCGGGACGACGCGGCGCGATCCTTTAGCCCCTCCATGCGGCAATGGATCGACGTGGCCGAGCTTTATCGCCAGGCGCTGAGGCGGATGCCTGAAAGTATCGATGGCCAGCCGCCGCTGCCGGTGCCGGATGCCTGCCCGGTCACGCTGGATGACCTGGTGGGGGCCGGGCCATAGCGTTGATCGCTTTCGCGCATCAGGCTGGAAACCGTTCATGCAGGCCGTGCCGGAGCAGATCCGCGCAGCCCAAGCCTTGCTGCTGCACCGCCACAAGCATTGCCGGGGCTGGACGAGGCCCGGGCCAATGCGGCCAGCAGGGCCGTATCCGGGCATGAGGACGGCGCCGCCGGAAACGGAGTACGGCCGCGCCCGCCCCCGTCGCCGTTCAGGCCGGGGTGACGCCGAGGGCAGGCAAGCCGCTGGCCGGCTGGTCCAGCGCCGCGGACAGGGTGGCCTGGCCGCCGCCCGTCTGGTCGAACGAGGAATAGTCCCAGCCGCCCGACCCCTGCGCCGTCTTGGGCGACAGCGCCTCGGCCAGCAGCCGCTCGTCGGTCACGCCCTGCAGCACCAGCGACCCTTTGCCGACCAGCTCGAAGGGGCCGGTGCGGGTGTCGTACACGGCCAGCAGGTCCGGGCCGTCCGCGCCCACGGTGAAGGTGTTGCCGCCGGCGAAGGTGCCGTGGAACACCGCATACTCGGCGCTGCCGACGGCGGGGCGGAAAACGAGCACGGGAGGAACATTATAGTTGCTCGTGTAAAGCTCCGGCACCAGCGCCACGCTGTCCACCCGGGCGAGCGGCGTGTCGGCGGTGGCGCCGTAGCTGCGCAGGCCGATGTGCTCGCCGCGCTGGTAGTCGGTGATCGCGTCCATGGGGCCTTTGAACGTATCCCCGTCCGACACGATGCCGTCGCCTGCGGCGTCGTTCGTCACCACCAGGTTGCCGTCGTTGGCAAATTGGAACGTGTCGCGGCCCGAGCCGCCGGTCAGGGTGTTGCCGGGCTGCATGCCGCTGCCGCCGGCGCTGCTGATCAGCGTGTCGTCGCCGTTGCCGCCGATCAAGGCGTTGCCCAGGCCGCCGCTCGACACCAGCGTGTCGTTGCCGTTGTCCCCGGAAGCGGTGCTGTTGGACCCGCCATAGAGTTGGATGGTGTCGTCGCCGTTGCCGCCGAGGGCAGTGCTGTTGTTCGCGTAGCTGATCCGGACGAAGTCGTTGCCGTTGCCGCCATCCACGAGGATGTTGGTGGACGGGCGGAAGAAGGTCAGCGGCGCCGTGATGATGGTGTCGTCGCCGTTTCCACCGAACACCGACGACGAATCATCGGTCCAGTCCGGCTGGTTGCGGGAATTGAAGTCATCGTTGCCGTTCCCGAGTTGATAAACAGGCATAGGCCGTCCCTCCGATGGCCCGGCGGCAACAGGGCTGATTCCCGCGCTGGCAGGGCGGCGGGAACTTGGGCTTGGATGCGCCAGCCCGGCTGTGACCTGTGTCACATTGCAGGCTGCCTTGCGGGGGCAAGCCGGGCATTGACAACCGCACGGCGTTGCGGCGTGCTTCGCTAGGCAGCTTCTGGCTTTTTGGCCCAACAGGTCCGTTCCGGCACTAAAATGCCGGTCTTGCCTGCCGCCATTCTGGGCAACGCCGCTTCAATGATGAGTAATACGGCAGTACTGCTGGCGTAACTGCTGTTTTCAGCATCGTCAAGCCGCAAAGCCGCCCTTATATGCCTGCGCGAGATAGGCGCGACGCAAGTGTTCGGAGGGGAATGACCATGGCTGACCGTATGCTGCAATTCGTGAGCCTGGCGCAGTCCCAGCCGGAGAAGCGCGCGTCCTCCATGCGGCGGGAGGACTTCGCCGAGATCTACGCCGACTTCGACCCGGCGCAGGCCGGCGCGCAATCGAGCCGGTGCAGCCAATGCGGCGTGCCGTTCTGCCAGGTGCACTGCCCGCTCGCCAACAACATCCCGGACTGGCTGAAGCTCACGGCGGAGAACCGGCTGCAGGAGGCCTACGAGGTCAGCGCGGCGACCAACACCTTCCCGGAGATCTGCGGGCGCATCTGCCCGCAG
This sequence comes from uncultured Acetobacteraceae bacterium, assembly GCA_964246905.1. Taxonomy (GTDB): domain Bacteria; phylum Pseudomonadota; class Alphaproteobacteria; order Acetobacterales; family Acetobacteraceae; genus CAHJXG01. The sequence goes on from CAXTTB010000462.1 coordinate 2,388, forward strand.
GACCGGCTGTGCGAGGGCAACTGCGTCATCGAGAAGGGGTTCGAAAGCGTCACCATCGGCGCCGTGGAACGCTTCATCACCGACCATGCCTGGGAGCAGGGCTGGGTCACGGGGCCGAAGCCGCGGCAGGAGCGTCCGCAGTCCGTGGGGATCATCGGCGCCGGGCCGGGCGGATTGGCGGCGGCGGAGCGGCTGCGGACGCTCGGCTACCAGGTGCACGTCTATGACCGCTACGACCGGGTGGGCGGGCTGATGATCTACGGCATCCCCGGCTTCAAGCTGGAGAAGGACATCGTGCTGCGCCGCTGGAAGCTGCTGGAGGAGGGCGGCATCACCTTCCATCTGGGCGTCGAGATGGGGCGGGACCTGAGCTTCGCGGAGCTGCGGGCGCGGCATGACAGCGTGCTGATCGCGACGGGCGTCTATAAGGCGCGCGACATCGGCGGACCCGGCCCCGGGCTGCCGGGGATCGAGACGGCGATGGACTTCCTGGCCGCGAGCAACCGGCAGGGCCTGGCGACGACGTGCCGGACTTCCGGAGCGGGCGGCTGAACGCCGCGGGCAAGCGCGTCGTGGTGGTCGGCGGCGGCGACACGGCGATGGACTGCGTGCGGACCGCGGTGCGGCAGGGGGCGGCGAGCGTCGCCTGCCTGTACCGGCGGGACCGCGCCAACATGCCCGGCTCCATGCGCGAGGTGAAGAACGCGGAGGAGGAGGGGGTGCAGTTCGTCTGGCTCTCGGCGCCGGAGGCGTTCCTGGGCGACGATCATGTGACGGGCGTGCGGGTGCAGCGGATGCGGCTCGGCCTCACCGACAGCTCCGGGCGGCAGGCGGTGGAGGCGACGGACAGCCGGGTGACGCTGGACGCGGACCTGGTGGTGAAGGCGCTGGGCTTCGACCCGGAGGAGCTGCCGCGCTTGTGGGAGGAGCCGGGGCTGGAGGTCAGCCGCTGGGGCACGCTCAAGGTGGAGCACCGGACGCAGATGACGGCCTTGCCCGGCGTGTTCGCGGCGGGGGACATCGTGCGCGGCGCGAGCCTGGTGGTGTGGGCGATCCGCGACGGGCGGGACGCGGCGGCGCGGATGCACAAGTACATGCAGGCGGGGGCGATGCGGGCGGCGGCGGAGTGACG
>CAXTTB010000463.1:0-3519 GCA_964246905.1 uncultured Acetobacteraceae bacterium
AGAACGGCCCGGCGCAATGCAGCACGAGCGCCATGCCGTCCAGGGGGCCGGGCGCGCTATCCGCCGGGTCCAGGGCGAACGCCCGGTGCGGCAGGCCAAGCTCCTGCGCGACCCGGCCAGCGTCGGCGCGAGGCCGCGGCGCACCGCCTCCCGCGCAATGAGTCGCCCGGTGTAGCCGTTCGCCCCGTAAAGCATCCATGGCGGCATGAAGCCTCGCTCCGGGACCGCGCGTCCCGTGTTTGCATCGCGGCGCGTCTCGCGTATGAGGCGCTTTTCAGCAAAAGGATTTTAAATGCCCCGCAAGCCGAAAGCCATCCAGGCCGCCGACGCCGCCATGCAGGATGCAGCGCCCACGCCCGCCCGCCGCGGCCGTCCGCCCCGGGCGAAAACCGCACCGACGCCGACTGGGACAAAAGGCAGCACACCCGCCGTCAGCGCCAGGGATGCCGACGAAACCACAGGGCCGAACGACTTCGCCCTGATGCCGGAGCCGGTGGACGCGGGTGGCACGGCCGCCGAACCCAAGCCGTCCGAGCCGGCGCCTGCTCCGGCCAAGGCCGCGGCGGCGTCGAAGCCGGCCGCGCAATGGGACCCCGCCGCCGACACGGTGCGGTTCGACTGGGCCGAGATCGAGCAAACGGCGTCGCGGCCAGGCCCCAACCAGGTCATGGCCAAGCTGCTGGTCGCGGCGCGCGCCGAGGGCGCCGGCTCGCGCTGGCCGTTCGGGACGGCGTGACGGCGCGCGCCCTGCCCGGCCTTTCCACCTGGGCGCTGTAACCGGCGGGCGGCTCCTGGGGAATGGCGGCCATGGGTGCAAACATGGCAGGCTGGCCCGGCGTGGCGGCGGCGCGTATCGTGCCGCGCGCCTCGGCGCGTTTCTCGAAACGGCATAGGACCGGCATGGCCGTCAGTGACTGGAGCGCGCTGATGGCCGCCGCCCAATCGGGCGACGCAGCAGCGTACCATCGGCTGCTGACGGAGGCCGAGGCGCGGCTGCGCCGCTACTTCGGCCGCAGGCTGCCGCCGGGCGCCGTCGATGACGCGGTCCAGGACACCCTCCTGGCCGTCCACGGGAAGCGGCACACCTACGACCCCGCCCGCCCCTTCGAGCATTGGCTCCTGGCGATTGCCCGGTACAAATGGATCGACCGGCTGCGCGCGATGCGGTCGGCGCCCACGGAGGCGCTCCACGAGGACATCCCGGTGACCGACCACGGCGACGCCGTGACCAGCGCCTGGACGCTCGACGCCCTGCTGCGCGGCCTCAAGCCGGCGCAGGCCGCCGTGATCCGCCTGGTCAAGCTACAGGGCCACAGCATCGAGGAAGCGGCGGCCCGCACCGGCCAGTCCGTTTCGCTCGTGAAGGTGAACATCCACCGCGGGCTGGGCCGGCTGGCGTCCATGGTGCAAAGGCAGCGCGATGGCGAATGACCCCCTGATCGACCGCCTCGCCCGCGACCTCAAGCCGGTGCGGCGGCGGACCGCCGGGCGGGACGCGGCGCTGCTCAGCCTGTGCCTGGTGGAGCTGGCATTGTTCCTGGGCCTGGGTCCGACGCGCCCGGACATGCCCGTGGCGATGGAGCAGCCGTCGTTCTGGTGGAAGCTCGGCAGCGTCGGCCTCATCGCCCTGGTCGGCGCCGTGGTCGCGGTCCTGTCCTTCGATCCCGTCCGGTCGCCCCGCCGGGGGCTGCGCTGGCTGGCCGCGCTCATCGTCCTTTGCCTTGCGGGCGGCTGGGTGGTCGATGCGGCCCGCGACGGGTGGCCTGCCTTGGCCGCACGGGTGAATTGGCATGATGGGGTGCAGTGCGCGTCCAAGATCGTGGCGCTGTCGGTGCCGGCGATGCTCGGCCTCGGCCTGCTGATGCGGCGCGGCGCCCCGACCGATGGCGGCGGCGCGGCGCTCGCGTCCGGCATCGCCGCGGGCGCCTGGGGGGCGTTCGTGTTCGTGTTCGCCTGCCCCTACGACGACCCGCTCTACATCGCCCTCTGGTACGCCGTGGGCTGCGGCTTCGTCACGGCGTTCGGGCGCTTGATGCTGCCGCGGCTGACCCGCTGGTGAGCGCCGCCGGGTGGGATGGCGGCCGCCCGCCCATCAGCGGACCGCCGCCTCCAAGGCGGCCAGCCCAACGGGGAAGCTCGTGCGGCCGAAGCCGATGCGGAAACGGTCGGCGGGCAGCGCCGCCACCTCCGAGCGGAACACGCTGGCCGGCAGCAGCAGGATGCCGGCCGTCTCCGCCATGCGGACGACGAAGGGTTCGACCCCCTCAGCGCCGGCGTAGCGCACGTAGCCCACCACGCCCGCCTCCGGCGCCCGCCAGCCGAACAGCGCCGGGTGCCGGGCGAGGAAGCCAGACAGCGCCAGGAGGTTGGTGGCGGCGATGTCCCGGTTGCGCCGGGTGATGGCGTCCCCCGCCTTGAGCGCGATGTTGGCCAGCACCTCGCTCGGCCCGGCGCCGCACACCGACAGATACTGCCGGAACCGCGCGACATGCCCGATCAGCGCCGCGTCCCGGCAGGCGACCCAGCCGACGCGCAGGCCGGGCAGGCCGTAGGCCTTGGACAGCACGCCGATGGACACGCCGCGCTCGTAGGCGTCGGCGGCGGTCGGCAGGCGACGGGCCGGGTCGCGCTCCGTCAGGCGGTACACCTCGTCGCTCAGCAGCCAGATCCCGTGGCGGCGGCAGAGCGCCACCAGCGCCGCGAACCGCTCGGGCGGCAGCAGGGCGCCGGTGGGGTTGTTGGGAAAGCTGATGCACACCAGGCGGGTGTTGGGCCGCACCGCCGCGGCCACCGCCTCGATGTCGAGCGACCAGCCATCCGCGGCATCCAGCGCCACCCCGGACACGTGGGCCAAGCCGAGCGCCAGCGTCTCGACGGACTGGTAGCCGGGCACGACGACGATGGCGTGGTCGCCGGGCTGCAGCAGGGCGTGCAGCACCGCGTAGATCCCCTCCTGCGCCCCGGCGAAGCTCACCAGGTCCTCGATGCCGATGCCGCCATAGCCGGCGGCGATGCTGGCGCGCAGCCAGGGGGCGCCGAGCGGGTCGGTGTAGGCCAGGCGCAGGCCGGCCCAGCGCGCCTGGTCCTCCGCATCCGCGAGGCCGAGCAGGTCGGCCACGGACATCGTTTCGCACTCCGACGCGCTCAAATGGTGCGCGGTGCGGTCGTGCAGCCGGGACAGCATGGCCGCGAGTTCCAGGCCGCGCGCCGGCACGCCGGGACGGGCCCCGGCCACCGGCACGGCTGCGCGCGGGACGCCGCCACCCGGGCGAAGGTGCTGACGATCTTGCCCGACGCCCGCAGCGTGCCGCGCAGCGACCCCGCGACCTTGGACTGCCCGCCCGCCCGGCAGCGGTACGGCACCGGCAGTTCCAGGATGCGCAGGCCGCGCCGGGCCGCCTTCATCTGCATCTCGATGTTCCAGCCATAGGTCATCTCCGCCATGCCGAGCCGGGCCAGCGCGTCGCGGGCGATCACCCGGAAGGCGCACATGTCGGTGTAGCGCACGCCGTACAGCGC
>CAXTTB010000464.1:0-3517 GCA_964246905.1 uncultured Acetobacteraceae bacterium
ACCTGAAGGCGCTGGCGGCCCACGACAACAAGGTGCCGTTCTGGGTGGCGGCGCCGTCGAGCACCATCGACTGGACGGTCTCGGACGGCGTGGGCGAGATCCCCATCGAGGAGCGCGACGCGAGCGAGGTCACGACCGTCACCGGGCGCGGCACGGACGGACGCCCCGCCACGGTCCGGGTCGCGCCGACCAGCAGCCCGGCCGCCAACCCGGCCTTCGACGTCACCCCCGCCCGCCTGCTGACCGGGCTGATCACCGAGCGCGGACGGTGCGATGCGACGGCGGAGGGGTTGCGGGCGATGTTCGGGGACCGGGCGTGACGGTCGTGCCCGGCACTGGAGTTAATCCGTAAGTTGAAATGATTACGGGATCATGCCATCGTGCCGCGCATGGTCCTGCGCGGCTTGCTGATACCGCGCGTGCTGGCCGCCAGCGCGCCCCCCGCCGTGCCCCCCCACCACGGGGCCGCCCCCGTGCCCGCCCACGACGGTGACGGCGCCGGTGCCGCCCACGAAATAGACGCTCTTGCTGCCGCCCGCGATCAGCGCCGTGCCGCCGCCGCCGAACACCGTGTCCGTCGCCGTGCCCGCGCCGCCGAGGATCGTGTCGTTGCCGTTCGAGTACACGGTGCTGGCGCCGGTGCCGGAGAACATCAGGTTGGCGCCGGCCCCGGCGGAGATCGTGTTGTCGCCCGACGCGCCGTACACCGTGTCGTTGCCAGCGCCGGTGATGAAGGTGAACGCGCCGCCGCCCGCGGTCGGCGTGCCGATCAGGTTGTTGCCGTCGCCCGTCACCACGGTGCCGGAGCCGCCGTTGGTGAAGTAGGTGAGCGCGCCGTTGTCGGCGATCACCTGCTGGTTCGCGCCGCCCGAGCCGACGACGGAGTTGGCGCCGCCGCCGGTGAGCGCCAGCACGCGCTCCGCCGCCGCGAGGGCGATGGTGGTGTTGACCGCGCTTGACACGTAGAAGCCCGTGCCGGTGGCCGGGTTGGTGTTGTCGGTCGGCGTCAGCGTGCCGGCGTCGAGCGCCGCGGTGATCTGCGCGGTGAGGTTCGCCGCCAGCCCGTTCTGGTCGTTGCTGCCGGCGCTGAGCGTGTACTGGGTGCCCGAGCCGCCTGAAATCGTTGCCATGGAACCGCCTCTTGGATTGTGTCGGCTCCGCACTAACCCATGGATGTGCGCCGTTCAATAGTAAATCGAACTGATCGTATCGAACTGGTGTATCGGCAGGCTTAACCGCCACAGTACAGCCCGCATCCAAGGCAATTTCCAGTATAGAAAACGTGCCATTTCAAAAAATAGCCTGATCGTTGCCTTAACGTTCAAAATATGGAACGCCCCGGCGTGCTGCCCGAATCGTGGCGCCTGGCGCCAGGCCGATGCCGCCTCGGCCAGCCAGCGCCGTCATGTCATCCAAAAGGATTGGCGTTGACTGAATCATCTTGAATCGATACCGCAGGCCCATGTTGTCCCCAGAGCAATGCCGCGCCGCGAGGGCTTGGCTGGGCTGGTCGCAGGAAGACCTGGCGAAACGCGCCAACGTCGGCCTGAGCACCCTCAAGGATTTCGAGGGCGGCAAGCGTTCGCCCATGCGGAACAACCTCCAGGCCATGCGCCGCGTGCTGGAAGGCGCCGGGATCGGCCTGCTCTTCGACGGCGAAGGACAGCCCCAAGGCATCACCGCCCCGCGCCGGGAGCCATGACGGATGGACGGACGATGCTGATCCCGCACCCCATCCCCTACCAAGGGAGCAAGCGGAGCCTGGCCCCGGCCATCGGACGCCATGTGCCCGCCGGGATCGGCACGTGGTACGAGCCGTTCGCCGGGTCCGCCGCCATGGCGCTGTGGGCGGCGCGGCACCGCAACCCGCGCCGCATCGTGCTGGGGGAGTCCTTGGTCCCCATGACGCAGCTTTGGACGGCCATCCTCGCCGACCCGCGCGGGACCGCCGAACGCTATGCGGAGATCTGGGCCGGGCAGCGGCCGGAGGACCCGGCATACTTCAACCGGGTGCGCCAACGGTTCAACGAAAGCCGCGACCCGGTTGACCTGCTCTATCTGCTGTGCCGGTGCGTCAAGAACGCCGTGCGCTTCAACGCCCGGGGCAACTTCACGCAATCCGTCGATAGGCGCCGCCTGGGGATGCGGCCCGACAGGATGCGCGCCGCCATCGCGGGGGCTTCGGCGCTTCTCCATGGCAGGACGGAGGTCAGGGCCGGGGACTGGCTGGACACCCTGGCGGACGCGGGGCCAGGCGACTTCGCGTACATGGACCCGCCCTACCTCGGCACGTCCACCGGGCGGGACAAGCGGTATGCCGAGTGGATGGCGCAGGACAGGCTCGTCGCCGGGCTGCGATCCCTGAACGCCCGCGGCGTCCGCTTCGCGCTGTCGTATGACGGCAGGTGCGGGGAGAAGGTTTACGGCCCGCCGTTGCCCGAGGGCCTCGGGATGACGCGCCTGCACCTCCATGCGGGCCGGTCCAGCCAGGCGACGCTGAATGGCGGCACTGCCGAGACGGTGGAGAGCCTCTATCTGTCGAAGGGCCTGGCTCCGTGCCGCTTGGACGGCTCCCTGCTGCGCCCGGCAGGGCAGGCTGAGTTGTTTGGCTAAACCTGGCGAGCCAGATGCTTGAGGAGTTCAACGATTGTCATACCCGCGCTCTTGGCCCTTTCCTGCAGCCGGTCATGCACGGGAACATCCTTTCCCTGCCAGACGATCTCCGTCCGCCTGACATCCTCAGTCGCGATGTGGCTGTAGGATTCGGGAGACGCCCAAAAGCACGTCAGGCAAATCTCCGGCTTCCTCGTGCCGGTGAAGTTGGGGCATCGCTCGCACGCCCAGGACTTGAGGCGTTGCGATTGCTTGTCCAGCAGCATGAACGCTGACACGTCGCGTTCCGCGAGGCCTGCGTCGCCTGCCACCTGATAGGGGACGCGGTGATCAACCGTCAGAAGCTGCGGGGAGAGCCTGGCGCCCGTTATGCAGTCGCTGAAATCGTAATGGGCAAGCAACGCAGCCCTGAACCTCTTGGGGATCGCGCCACGCCCCTGGCGGCCGTCAGCGGCATCGCCGAGCTTGCCGAGGCTATAGGACGCGATGTACCGGCCATCCTCCCTCTTGACCCTTTTGCTGACGATGGGACCCCCGGTCCTTCGTGTCCATGGGAGCACGCCTTGGCTCCGCATACCCAAGCTTCTGAAGCTGCGCCGTTGTGACGGAGCCATGTTCCAGGATAGTGCGCAGGAGGATGGCAACCCGGCCGGTCGGCGCGGCCGCAAGCTCCTTTTCCACAAGCCTCCTCACGTCTGGATCAATCGAATCGGGATCGAAGGACGGCATTCCGTGAGGATGCGCAGCACCGGCCCGTGCCGCAACGGCCCTTGCCGCAGAGGTCAGGGAAGGCCGGGTGCGCTTGCCGCGCCGTCGCGTAGAGCCTCTCGGCCCGGACACGACGCCTGCCGGTCCCATGTGGGAGATGCAGGCGCCATCAACCCGCCCCAATTCAGTCTCACCC
>CAXTTB010000465.1:0-3504 GCA_964246905.1 uncultured Acetobacteraceae bacterium
GCCGCTCGCGGCGGCGCCCCACCCCCGCCAACGGCTTGCCCGCCCCCCTGCCGTCCCCGTCCTGCCCCATGGCTGGCGGCGCGTGGCGGGACGGCCGTCGCCGCTTCGGTTCCTTCACCTCGGCGCCGCGATATCGACCTTGTATCTTGGGAAAGCGTCCAGCACGTCCCCGGGCAGGCTCAGCGTGCTCGCCAGCACGTGCGGCGGCACGCCGGCCACCCACTCCGTGAGCGAGCTTTCCTGGTAGGCGCCGGCGTCGAGCACGCCCACGACCTCGCACGGCTCCGCGCCCGTGTTCTGGACGGAGTGGCCCCACCCTTGAGGAATGTAGGCGCAGTCGCCGGCCTGCAGGTCCGCGACGGCCAAATGCTTGTCCGCCCCGAACAGGGTGACGCGGGTGCGCCCGCGGGCGAGATAGTGCCATTCGCTCGCGTTCGGGTGCCAGTGCAGCTCGTGCACGGCGCCGGGCTGCAGCCGTGTGACCGCGGCGGTCATGGCGCCGGAGCGTGGAAACGCCGTGGCGGAGGCGACATGGAGCGTGCCGCCGGGCAGCGTGCGGTAGGCTGGCCGTTCCATGACCGCGTGACGGTGGCTGCGCTCCGGCGGGAACGGGCTGGCTTCAGCGGCCTCGGGGCCGTCCGCCGCGACGACCGGCCCCTGCACGATGTAGGTCTCGCCCTGCGGGCAGGCGGCGAAGACGGCGGCGGGCACGCCGAAGACCTGGGCCAGCAGCGCCGGGTCGGACTGGCTGAGCCAATCGCTGATCCCGAAGGTGCCATGGTCCGAGTAAAGCCCGTCGTTGAACGCGAGGACCGCGTGGCATGGCGCGGCGCCGAGCGTCTGGATGGAGTGGGCGTGCCCGCGCGGGAAGTACCAGAGGTCTCCCGGCCCGAGGTTGGCGACCTCCGTGTCGCCCGCCGGGTCCAGCACGACGACCTGGCACTGCCCGGCCAGCACGTAGGCCCACTCGTCGGCCGTGGCGTGCCAGTGCATCTCGCGCATCCCGCCGGGGTTGAGGAACAGGTGGGCGCCGGCGATCCCGGCGGCCAGCGGCAGGCTCCGGGCCGTCACCTCGCGCGCCCAGCCGCCGGACGTGGCCTTTGCCGGGGCGGCGTCGAGCGCGAAGGTGAAGCGCACAGGCTCGCCTGGCCGGCGCGGCACGGTGGCGAGACCCGGCGCCGGCGCGACGTCGTAGCCCCCGGCGTGGGTGGTCCGGGGGACGGTTTGGGCGGCGGCGAGGCCTCCGGCACCCAGCGCGAGCCGGCCCAAGAGGATGCGGCGGTTCAAGTCCGACATGGTGCTTTCCTTTTGCTGAAGGTGGACACGGTATGCTGGATGCCCGCCGCCGCCCGCTGTCCGGGGCGGAATGGCAGCGGGCGGGCGCCATCCCGTATGGGCGCGGCGGGGGTCATGGCTCTGCGCCGCCGCTCAGGGCGTGCCGCAGGCGGCCGGGTCCTCGCCGCACTGGAACGCGGCCCCGCCGTGCCGGGCAAGCAGGAGCGTGCCGGTGATCGCGAGCAGGGCGTAAAGGACGAAGGCGAGGACGGGACGCGGCCCTCCCCGGGGAGGCGCCGGGTCGTGCCCGGGCGGGCGGATCGGACGGCGGCTGACGTGCATGACGGCATCCATGGGTTTGCTGGCTTCGCTGGGGGTGTGCTGGCTTCGCTGGGGCAGAGTGCGCCCGGCGCCCGGCGCGGGACTGTGACGCGCGTCACGGCGGGCGTGCGTCGGGCCGCCGCGGCGCCTCCGAAAAGACGACGCCCGGCCTGTGCGTGCCGGCCTCTTCGCCTGGCTGGCGTGGCATTGCGGCTTCCTTCGTGTTTGTTGCCGTACTTTCCGGCGCATGACGCACCCTGGACCATGCGTGGGCGGTCCCGCCCCCTTCGTTTGAAGGGGTGTTTCCGTGAATTGTGATCGTCCAGGAACTGGTTGGCCCGCCCCGACGCCGTAGCCGCGGATGTACGGTGACGCTTGCAGCGCGGCTGCGCAGGCGGGAAGGTCAGCATGGGCCATAGGGGAATGCCGTCGCTCGAAGCGCTGTCCGCCGTGATGCGCGCGCCGGCCGGCACGATCCTGACGAAGCGGCGCGCAATGGACGCGCCAGCGCCTGGCGTCCGCGGACAACAAGCAGGAAAGCGCGCTGGGTGCGCTCGACGGGCTGAGCCAGGGCGTGATGATCGTGGAGGCTCAGGCCCGCGTGCTCCACGCCAACCCGGCGGCCGAGGCGATGCTGCGCATGAGGGACGGCCTGGCCTCGATAGGAGGCCGCCTATGCGCGATGCGCCCCGCCGACGACGCCGCGCTCAGGCGTGCCTTGGGCGAGGCTGCCGGGAACGGGGGCAGCACGCGGGCCATCGCGCGCGTCCGGCCGCGCTCCGTTCGCCGTGACGGTGCAGCCGGTGGCGGCCAGGCATCCCTGGGCGGCGGCTCCGTGGAGCACGGCCCAGGCGCCGGCCGCGCTGGTTTACGTGGTGGATCTCGACCATGGAGCGTCCACCACCGCGGCCCGTATGCTCTGCGCCGAGCACGCTGCGCTGGCACCTGCAGCGGGCGTTCGAGAAGACCGGCACCGCCCGGCAAGCCGAGCTTGCCCGCCTCGTCGAGCGTCTCGGCGCCGTGCGTGCAGTACCCGGCCGACAGTGACTGTCAACGCCGTTTGAATACTGGTTCTCCCGCACTTTCCATGCAGATGGTGGCTGTATCGGGGTCATGTGGCGTTCAGGACGCGGGCGCGCAGGAGGTCGAAGCCGGCGCCGCCGTACATGGACCGCCTATTGGTCTTGATGCGGTTCACCTGTCCCTCGACGGGGCTTGTTGTCCAGGGCAGGTCGAGGGCGGCCTGCACGGCCTCCTGGTCGCGGCCCAAGCTGGCGGCGAACCCGGCAAGCAGGGTGTCGGCAGCAGTGGGCGCATCCTGCAAAGGTTCGCTGCCTCCCTTGTGCAGCAAGCGGTGCAGGCGCTTCGCCACCCCAACCGCTTCGGCCAGCTTGGGCGCGTCGGCGAGCAGCCGCGCGACGAGCCGGCGTTCATCATCGGCGAGCCTGTCCGGTCGGCCATCGGCAGGCGCCCGACACCTGCTCGAGCACGTGCTGACCGCCGCCGCGCTGAACCTGTCCCAGCCTGTCCACGGGACCCGGTACGGACCGCGCCGTGACGCCAGCCATGGCGGCGGCCCTGTCCGACCTGCGCGCCGCCCTGGCGCTTTTCGCGAGGGCGCGGCGGAGATGCCGCCCGAAACCTCCGTTGCCCTGCAGGGCGGCCCGGCGGCCCGCGCCTACGCCTTGCCCGGTCGGCTGGGCTGCGCTGTGGAGCGGGCCGGGGTGAAATGGACGGCCCATCGCCAGCCGCCGCAGGACGGCCTGCCGTCGGTGATCTCGCTCACAGTCGTCACGGACACGGCCACCGGCCTGCCGCTCGGCCTGGTGGAAAGCGCGCCGTTGACGGCGACCCGCACCGCGGCGGCCTCCGCGCTCGCCTTGCTCCACGCGGCGCCGGGCGCGGTGC
>CAXTTB010000466.1:0-3503 GCA_964246905.1 uncultured Acetobacteraceae bacterium
GGCCGCCCGCGGCGCGCTGCCGGGCGCCGCGCCGCGCGCAGCTGCCCACCGCCGGGCTGGGCCACGTCTCGGAGGTCGCGGACGGCGACGCCCCGCACGCGCCCGGCGGCTGCCCGTTCCAGGCGTGGTCGCTGGGCGAGCTGCTGCGCGCGGAACGGCTGGTGGCGCCGTGAGCCTGTTCGACACCGCCGAGGGCCGCCGCCTGCGCGCCGCCGGACCCGGCGCCCGTTGGCGCCGCTGGGGACCCTACCTCAGCGACCGCCAATGGGGCACGGTGCGGGAGGACTACAGCCCCGGCGGCACCGCCTGGGACTACCTGCCGCACGACCACGCCCGCAGCCGCGCCTACCGCTGGGGAGAGGACGGGCTGGCCGGGTTCAGCGACGACCAGCAGAGCTGGTGCCTGGCGCTCGCCTTGTGGAACGGGCGCGACCCCATCCTCAAGGAGCGGCTGTTCGGCCTGACTAACGCGCAGGGCAACCATGGGGAGGACGTGAAGGAACGCTACTTCTTCACCGACGGGGTGCCGACCCATTCCTACATGCGGATGCTGTACTGCTACCCGCAGGCGGCGTTCCCGTATGGGGACCTGGTGGACCGCAACCGCGCCCGCGGCATCGATGAGCCGGAGTTCAAGCTTGAGGACACCGGGGTGTTCGACGGCGGCTGGTTCGACGTCACGGTGGAGTACGCCAAGGCCGGGCCGGACGACGTGCTGATGCAGGTGACGGCGCTGAACCGTGGGGCCGCCGCCGCGCCCCTGCACATCCTGCCGCAGTTCTGGGCGCGCAACACCTGGTCTTGGGCGGACGGCCCGCGCCCCGGCCTACGCCTCGCCGCGGACGGCTCGGTGCGGGCGATGCGCCAGGGCTGGCGTCCCCGGCGGTTCGAGGTGGAGGGCGGCTATCCCTGGCTATTCTGCGAGAACGACACCAACGCGCGCCGCCTGTTCGGCGCGGCGGGCGGCGGGCCGTTCAAGGACGGGATCAACGACTTCGTCGTGCAGGGCGACCAGGCCGCGGTGTCCCGCGACGACAGCGGCACCAAGTGCGCGGCGCACGCCCAGTTCCTCGTGCCGCCGGGCGAGCGGGTGCAGGTCCGGGCCAGGCTGCGCCTCGATGACGGCAGGCCGGCCCCGGACGGCGCCGCCGCGATGCGGTTGCGGCGGGCGGAGGCGGACGAGTTCCACGCCGTGCTGTCCCAGGGCATCGCCGACCCGGCGCGCAAGCTGGTGCAGCGCCAGGCCTTCGCCGGGCTGCTGTGGACCAAGCAGGCGTATCACCTGGACGTGGCGCGCTGGCTCGACGGCGACCCGGCGCAGCCCGCGCCGCCCGAAAGCCGCAAGCGCGGTCGCAACCACGACTGGCGGCACCTGAACAACGCCGACGTGCTGTCCATGCCGGATAGCTGGGAGTACCCCTGGTACGCCGCCTGGGACCTCGCCTTCCACGCCGTCGCCTTCGCGGAACTCGACCCGCAGTTCGCCAAGGACCAGCTCGTCCTGCTGACGCGGGAGTGGTACATGCACCCGAACGGCCAGTTGCCGGCCTATGAGTGGGCGTTCGGCGACGTGAACCCGCCGGTGCACGCCTGGGCGGCGCTCAAGGTCTATCAGCGCGACGCGGCGATCAGCGGCACGCCGGACCGGGCCTTCCTGGAGCGCGTGTTCCACAAGCTGATGCTCAACTTCGCCTGGTGGGTGAACCGCAAGGACCCGGACGGGCGCAACGTGTTCCAGGGCGGGTTCCTCGGCCTCGACAACATCGGCCTGTTCGACCGCTCGAAGCCGCTGCCGACCGGCGGCACGCTCGACCAGGCGGACGGCACGGCCTGGATGGCGATGTACGCGCTGAACCTCATGCGGATCGCGCTCACGCTCGCCCGCGACAACCCGGTGTACGAGGACATCGCGTCGAAGTTCTTCGAGCACTTCCTGCTGATCGCCGAGACCATGGCGAACCTCGGCGAGGGCGGGCTGTGGGACGAGGCGGAGGGCTTCTACTTCGACGTGCTGCGCCTGCCGGACGGCACGACGGAGAAGCTGCGCGTCCGCACCATGGTCGGCCTGATCCCGTTGTTCGCGGTCGAGGTGCTGGAGGCGGGCCATGCCGCCATGCCGGGATTCGCCGGCCGCCTGCAATGGGTGCTGAACCACCGTCCGGCGCTGGCCGCCCTGGTGTCCCGCTGGACCGAGCCGGGCCGGGGCGAGACGCAGCTCTTGTCCCTGCTGCGCGGCCACCGCATGAAGGCGCTGCTGCGCCGCATGTTGGACCCGGCCGAGTTCCTGTCGCCCTACGGCGTCCGCTCGCTGTCCAAGGCGCACGAGGCCCAGCCCTACGTGCTGGAGCGCGGCGGGCAGCGGTTCGCCATCGAGTACGCGCCCGGCAATGGCCGCACGCGCGAGTTCGGCGGCAACTCCAACTGGCGCGGCCCGGTGTGGATGCCGGTCAACATGCTGCTGATCGACAGCCTGCGGAAGTTCCACCGCTACTACGGCCCGGAGTTCCGGGTGGAGTGCCCGGCCGGCTCCGGCGACAGGCTCGACCTCGGCCAGGTGGCGGACGAGCTGTCCGGCCGCCTGGCCCGGCTGTTCCTGCCCGACGCGCAGGGCCGCCGGCCCTCGATGCCCGATGAACGGCCCGATGGACAGGGCGATGACGCGGTGCTGTTCCACGAGTACTTCGACGGCGACACCGGGCGCGGCCTCGGCGCCGCGCACCAGACCGGGTGGACCGCCTTGGTCGCGCTGCTGCTGGCCGGGCACGAATGACCTATGCCTTCGTGCCTCTCCGTTCTACGGTCGAGGCATGATCTCCCTCGCGCTCGCCGCCCTGGCCTTCCTCGGCATCCACCTCGGGGTGTCCGGCACCGTCCTGCGGGACCGCGCCGTGGCGGCGGTTGGGTTGCGCGGCTACATGCTGGCGTTCTCTGTCGCCTCGGTCGGCGCGATCATCTGGCTGGTGTCCTCCTACGTGGCCGCGCCCTACGTGCCGACCTGGGGGCAGCTCGAGGGGTGGAAGCCGGTGATGATCGCGCTGATGCTGCCGGCGTTCCTGCTGGTGGTGATCGGCCTCGCCACGCCGAACCCGACCGCTGTGGCGCAGGAGGGCCTGGTGGACCAGGCGCCGCAGGGCATCGTCCGCATCACCCGGCACCCGTTCCTGATGGGCGTGGCGCTCTGGTCGGGCCTGCACCTGGTCGGCAACGGCGACGTGGCGTCCCTGCTGTTCTTCGCGGCGCTGGCGGTCACGGCGGTGGCTGGCGCGGCGTCCATCGACGCGAAGCGCCGCCGGGCGCTGGGGGACAAGGCCTGGGACGCCTTCGCGTCCCGCACCTCCATCCTGCCGTTCGCCGCCATCCTGGCCGGGCGCAACCGTTTTGACATGCGGGAGATGGGCTGGTGGCGGCCTACCGCGGGGATCGTGGCCTACGCGCTGATGCTGGGTGGGCACGCGCATATCGTCGGCGTCTCGCCCTGGCCGGCGTAACACCGGGCGCATGAC
>CAXTTB010000467.1:0-3488 GCA_964246905.1 uncultured Acetobacteraceae bacterium
TTGCGCGTCGGCGAGGCCGAGGCCGGCGAAGGTCAGGGAGCCGTTGACCGGCGTGCCGGCGCCGGCGAACGCCGCGTGGATGGTCGCCCCGGCGTGGCCGGGCGCCCCCTCGTTGGCGGCCCAGGTCATCGCGCTCTGGCCCGGCACGTAGCCCCATAGGGTCGCGCTGTCGCCGGGGTGGAAGTTGACCAGCGTGTCCCAGGTGGTGCCGGCGGTGCCGTCGAGGAAGAAGGTGTCGGTGCCGCCGTCCGCGCCCGTGGCGCCGGTCACGAAGTTGGACCCGAAGCTGCCGTCCAGCACGTTGCTGCCCGCGCTCGCCGTGAGCGCGTCGTTGCCCGCGCCGCCGCCCAGGAACACGTTCGGCCCGAAGGCTGTGAGGCTGGCGCCGTCCGGGCTGGCCCAGGCGTACTGCGACTGCAGGGAGCTGACCGGCCCGGCATACTGCTGCCCGGCGCTGGTCCCCGCGGCGCCGGTCACGTTGTCCACGTAGGAGAACGCCGGGATGGCCTGGCTCGTGGAGGTGGTGGTGATGTCCACGCCCTGGCCGCTGGAGGCGGCGGAGGGCGCGATCCGGAAGTCGCTCTGCGCGTAGCTGCCGGCGAACTTGAACTGCGCCGCCTGCGCGCCGCCGCCATACGTGATGGTGAGCAGGTGCGAGCCGGGATCGTAGGCGAGGCCTGCGGCGGCGACCGACCCGTTCAGCGTGATCACGTCGCCGGCCTGGAACCCCGCGATGGTCGCGCCGAACGGGTTGCCCGGCGCGCCGTAGGAGGTGCTCGCGCCGCGGTCGATGACGAGGGCGGCGTTGCTGTCCAGGAAGTTGACGCCGCCGCTCACGGGCGTGGTGTGGAAGTAGAGCTGGCCGCTGGCCACGTCGAAGACGCCGCTCGCCGGGCCGCTGACCTCGGCTTGGGCGTCCGACGCCGCCGCGCCGGGCGTGCCGCGCACGGACAGCAGGCCCGAGCCTCCGTAGGCGCCCTTGAAGCTGGCGCTGGCGGCGCGCCGGGCGGCGCCCGTGACCTCGATCACGCCGTTGTTGACGGTGTTCAGGTTGCCGATGCCGGTGCTGCTGTAGCCGTAGTAGCTGCCCGACGCGAGCTGGCTGCCGCTGCCGACGCTCACCATGCCGCCGGCGGCGTTCACGAAGCCGCCGGCGGCCGTGATGGGCTGCAGCCTGAACAGGCTGCCGTTCCGCACCGTGATCGAGCCTTGGTTGGTGAGCGTCGCGGGGTTGGTGGCCGACATCACGATGTCCACAGCGCCCGGCGCCGCGGCGGAGCCGGCCTGGATGGCGCCATAGTTGACGAACTGGTCCTGCATCACCCATTCGAGGGTGCCCGGGCCGGTGACGGCGATCAGGCCTGCGCCGTCCAGCGCGATGTTGCCGGTGCCCAGGCCGGCCGAGGCGCCCGGTATGGTGAACTGGTAGGTGCCGGCCGTGAGGCGGCCAAGTCCGGTGCCCAAGCTGCCGATGGTCGGATTGCCGCTGCCCACGACCAGCGTGTCGCCGGGGGCGAAGGCAAGCCCGTCCGCGTATTGGGCGGGGTCAAGGATGTACGTCCCCGAAGCACCCTTCCAGGCGTGTGTCGTGGGCATTTCCTGACCCTCGTTTCTTGATTGCGAGCATGGTCATAGCAGGCCTGCCCAGCCCGGCAACCGCCGTTTGGCGGGATGTCCTGAGTCCTGGCCCGGGCGCGGCGCATCCTCGGCCTGGCTTTGCAAACAAGGAGGGCAGGCGAGCCGGGGGCTTGCGTCCGGCGCCGCGCAGCGCCACACCCGGCGCCCATGCCGCCGATCATCTCCATCGCCAACCTGTCGAAGACCTACAGCTCCGGCTTCCAGGCCCTGCGGAACGTCAGCCTGGACATCCGCCGCGGCGAGATCTTCGCGCTGCTCGGCCCGAACGGGGCCGGCAAGACCACGCTGATCGGCGCCATCTGCGGCATCGTCCGGCCCAGCGCCGGCACCATCTCGGCGGACGGCCACGACATCGTCCGCGACTTCCGCGCCGCCCGGGCGAAGATCGGCCTGGTCCCGCAGGAGCTGACCACCGATGCGTTCGAGACGGTCTGGGCCACCGTGAGCTTCAGCCGCGGCCTGTTCGGCAAGGCTCCGAACCCCGCCTACATCGAGAAGACGCTCCGGAGCCTTTCGCTGTGGGACAAGAAGGACAGCCAGATGAGGGCGCTGTCCGGCGGCATGAAGCGCCGGGTGCTGATCGCCAAGGCCCTGTCGCACGAGCCGGCGATCCTGTTCCTCGACGAGCCGTCCGCCGGGGTGGACGTGGAGCTGCGCCAGGACATGTGGCGGCTGGTGCGGAGCTTACGCGACGACGGCGTCACCATCATCCTCACCACCCACTACATCGAGGAGGCGGAGGAGATGGCGGACCGCGTCGGCGTGATCCGCCAGGGCGAGATCATCCTGGTGGAGGAGAAGGCCGAGCTGATGCGGAAGCTCGGGCGCAAGCAGCTCACCTTGCAGTTGCAGGCGCCGCTGGAACACCTGCCGCCCACGCTCGACGCCTACCGCCTGGAGCTGGCCCGGCAGGGCGCGGAACTCATCTACACCTACGACACGCGGGGGGAGCGCACGGGGATCACGGCGCTGTTGCGCGACCTCGGCGCGGCCGGCATCCGGTTCAAGGACCTGCAGACCAGCCAAAGCTCGCTCGAGGACATCTTCGTCGGGCTGCTGCGGGACCGGGCATGAACATCAACGCCGTTCGGGCGATCTTCGGCTACGAGATGGCGCGCACCCGGCGCACGCTGGTGCAGAGCGTCGTGGCGCCGGTGATCTCGACCTCCCTGTACTTCGTGGTGTTCGGCGCGGCCATCGGCAGCCGCATCAGCACGGTGGAGGGCGTGCCATACGGCGCGTTCATCGTGCCCGGCCTGGTGATGCTGTCGCTGCTGACGCAGAGCATCGCCAACGCCTCCTTCGGCATCTACTTCCCACGCTTCGCCGGCACGATCTACGAGCTGCTGTCCGCCCCGGTGTCGCCCTTCGAGATCGTTCTGGGCTACGTGGGCGCCGCCGCGATCAAGTCGATCGCGCTCGGCGTCATCATCCTGCTCACGGCGTCCCTGTTCGTGCCGCTGCGGATCGAGCATCCCGGCTGGATGCTGCTGTTCCTCCTCCTCACCGCCGCGACGTTCAGCCTGTTCGGCTTCATCATCGGGCTGTGGGCGGACGGGTTCGAGAAGCTGCAGCTCGTGCCGCTCTTGGTGGTGACGCCGCTCACCTTCCTGGGCGGCAGCTTCTATTCCGTGGACATGCTGCCGCCGGCCTGGCGGACCGTCACGCTGCTCAACCCGGTGCTCTACCTCGTCAGCGGCTTCCGCTGGAGCTTCTTCGGCCAGGCTGATGTCAGCCTCGGCGCCAGCCTCGGCATGACCCTCGCCTTCCTGTGCGGCTGCCTCGCGCTCATCACCTGGATGTTCAGGACGGGGTACCGGCTGAAGAACTGAGCGCGGGGCTGGGGCCTA
>CAXTTB010000468.1:0-3478 GCA_964246905.1 uncultured Acetobacteraceae bacterium
CGTCGCGGTCTGCTGCGTGCCGCGGTCATCGACGGCCCCGGTGATGGCGTCGCCGTCCAATGCGGCCTCCACGGCGCCGATCAGCAGGAGGCTGCGGCCCCGGGTCAGCGTGCGCGCGTCGAACATGCGGCCGAGGTCGTCGGATGAGAACCGCGTGGGCATCGGGACAGGGAATCCTTGGTGGCAGGCGAGATCAGCCCGGGAGTGTAACCGATCCCGCCGGGCGATGCGCGCCCTTTAAGCGAGCGCCGCGCGAACCTGCCCGTGGTAGTCCTGGTCGGGCACCGGACCCACCAGGGAGATCGTCGGGTTGCTCGCGACCATCATGCGCGCCGCAGCCTTCACGTCGTCGAGCGTCACGGCCTCGACCTTCCGCATGGTCTCCTCGGGCGTGATGATCGTGCCATGCTCGAACAGGCTGCCGGCGATGCCGCGCGCCAGGCTGAACGGGCGTTCCTTGGCCGTGGCCAGGCCGACCAGCAGCGAGTTCTTCGCCCGCTCCATGTCCGCGTCGGCGACGTGGGACGTGGCCTTGGCGATCTCGCCGCAGGCGACGGTCAGCAGCTCGTCCACATGTTTCGCCGTGGTGCCGGCGAACATCACCAGCTCGCCGTGGTCCACGCCGTGGTCGGAGTAGGCGCTGACCGAATATACCAGGCCGCGCTTCTCCCGCACCTCCTGGAACAGCGGTGAGGACATGCCGCCGCCGAGTGCCCGGGCCATCACCTTGTGCGCCCAGACCGAGGGATCGGTTTCCGGTACCGATTGCAGGCCGAGCAGGATCGTCACCTGCTCGAAGTCCTTCTCGGTGTTGCGGACGTGCCCGCCGGCGTAGCGGGCCGGGGCGACCGTGACCGGCTCGGCGCGGCTGGGCAGGGCGCTGAAATGCTCCGCCACCTGCTCCGCGAAGTGCGCGTGGCTGAAGTTGCCGGTGCCGACCACGACCATGTTCTCGGCGAAGTAGTTCTGCCCGACGAAGTCCGTGAAGAAGTCCCGCGTCACCTGCTCGATCAGCGCGGCGCGGCCCAGGATCGGGCGGCCGATGCTCTGCCCGGGATAGGCGGTCAGGCCGTAGCCGTCATAGGCGACGTGCGACGGGTTGTCGGCGCTGCGACGGATCTCCTGCAGGATCACGCCCTTCTCGGTCGCGATGTCGGCCTCGTTGTAGGTGGAGGCGGTCAGCACGTCGCCGAGGATCGCGACCGACTGGGCAACCGTGCCCTTGAGGCCGGTCACGAAGTAGCAGGTCATGTCGTGCGAGGTGAAGGCGTTGATGTTGCTGCCCAGCACCTCGATCTCGGCGCCGATCTGCAGGGCACTGCGCGTCTTGGTGCCCTTGAAGGCCATGTGCTCCAGGAAGTGGGCGATGCCGTTGTTCGCCTCCGTCTCGTTCCGGGCGCCCGCCTTGACGAAGGCGGCGACGGCGGCGCTGTCGAAGCCGGGCAGGTTGACGGACACGACCCGGAGGCCGTTCGGGAGGACGGTCTGTTCGATGTTCATGAGGGCCATGTGGGGGCGTCCCCGGCAAAAGTCAGCCGGTCCGGCGGCGGTTGGCGGACGGGGCGGCGAATTTTTCTTGGAGAACCGGGACCCTGCCGCTGTCCGCCCGGAGTGGCCAGGGCGGTTGCGTTTGGAGGGAAGGGGGGGGGGGGGGGGGGGGGGGGGGCGGCCCGCCCCCCCCCCCCCCCCGGCCCCCCCCCCCCCCCCCACCCCGATCCCTTGCCCGGCGCGGGTTGCCCAACCGGCGCCGATCCGCTAAACCGCCCGCCGCGCGTTGGCACCCCTGGAGGCCGACGCGATACCTATTAGGAGCAACCCATGGCCAATTACGTCACGATCGAGGCCGAGGCGCGCGAGCGGGCAGGTAAGGGGGCGGCACGCGCATCTCGGCGGGCGGGGATGGTGCCCGCCGTCATCTACGGCGCCAAGCAGGCGCCGAGCCTCGTGCAGCTCGACCCGCGCCTCGTGGTGCGCGAACTGCAGCGCGGCGGGTGGCGGTCGCGCCTCTACGAGGTGCGGGTCGCCGGCGCGCTCTCCCGCGCCCTGATCCGCGAGGTGCAGTTCCACCCGGTGTCGGACAAGCCGATCCACGTCGATTTCCAGCGCCTGGCCGCCGGCGAGCGCATCCGCGTCTCGGTCGCGGTGCAGTTCCAGGGCGAGGCGACCTCCCCCGGCCTCAAGCGCGGCGGCGTGTTGAACGTGGTGCGCCTCAACGTCGAGGTGCTGGCCGATCCCGACACCGTGCCGGAGTCGTTCACGGCGGACCTCTCGGCGCTCGACATCAACGACAACGTGCGCTGGTCCGACCTGCAGGGCACCGGGGACGTGAAGCCGGTGATCACGGGCCGCGACTTCGTGATCGCGACGGTGGCCGCGCCCAGCAAGCTGCCGGACGCGCCGGCCGACTCGAACGCGCCGGCGGGGGCGCCGGCCAAGGGGGCGAAGGGCGCGGCGCCCGCCAAGGCCGCCTCCAAGCCGGCCGCCAAGAAATAGCCATCGCGAAGTAGGGGCCACGCGCCAGCCGTGCTGCTTTGGGTTGGCCTGGGCAACCCGGAGCCTGCGATGGCCCGGCAGCGCCACAACATCGGCTTCATGGCCATTGACGCCATCGCGCGCCGCCACAGCTTCGGCCCGTGGCGGCAGCGGTTCAAGGGCTGGACCGCCGAGGGCAGCGTGGGCGGCGAACGCGCCATCGCCCTCAAGCCCGCCACCTACATGAACGCCAGCGGCGAGAGCGTGCAGGCGGCGGCCGCCTTCTACAAGCTGGCTCCGGGCGACATCGCCGCGTTCCATGACGAGCTTGACCTGGCGCCCGGCAAGGTCCGGGTGAAGCGCGGGGGCGGTGCCGCCGGGCACAACGGGCTGCGGAGCATGGACCGCATCCTGGGCACGCCGGAGTACTGGCGGGTCCGCCTCGGCATCGGGCACCCCGGCGACAAGGCGCGGGTGCACGGCTACGTGCTCGGCGACTTCCACAAGACCGACCAGGCCTGGCTCGCCGCCCTGCTGGACGCCGTGGCGGACGCGGCGCCCATGCTGGCGGCGGGCAAGCCGGAGGACTTCATGACGCGCGTGGCGCTGCTGACGCAGGCGGAAGGAACAAAGTAGATGGGCTTCAACTGCGGCATCGTCGGGCTGCCCAACGTCGGCAAGAGCACGCTGTTCAACGCCTTGACCGCGACGGCGGCAGCGCAGGCGGCGAACTACCCTTTCTGCACCATCGAGCCGAACGTCGGCCGGGTCGCGGTGCCGGACCCGCGGCTGGCCCTGCTGTCCGCCATCGGCAAGTCGAAGGCGACGGTGCCGACCAGCCTGGAGTTCGTGGACATCGCCGGGCTGGTGCGCGGCGCGTCGCGCGGGGAGGGGTTGGGCAACCAGTTCCTGGCCAACATCCGGGAGGTGGACGCCATCATCCACGTGCTGCGCTGCTTCGAGGACGGCGATGTGACGCATGTGGAGGGCAGCGTCGATCCGATCC
>CAXTTB010000469.1:0-3477 GCA_964246905.1 uncultured Acetobacteraceae bacterium
AGCAGGACCGCGACTGGTTCAGCGTGGACGGCAGCGTAGCGGTGGACGAGGGCCTGGTGCTCGACATGCGCTTCCTGCTCGACCGGCTGGGCCGCGCCCAGGGCCGCTTCGTGCCGCTGGACGACGGCCGTTTCGTCGCGCTGACCCGGCAGATGCAGGCGCAGTTGGGCCGCCTCGCCGCCGTGTCGGAGCCGCACAAGGCCGGGCGCCGGGTGCACGCGCTCGGCGCGCCCGCGCTGGACGCGGTGCTGGCGGAGGCGGGGCAGGTCAAGTCGGACGCGGCCTGGACCCGGCACGTGTCCCGCATCCGCGCGGCGGAGGGCTGGACGCCGAAGCTGCCGCCTACCTTGCAGGCGGAGCTGCGCGACTACCAGGCGGAGGGCTTCGCCTGGATGTCGCGCCTGGCGCGCTGGGGGGCGGGCGCGTGCCTGGCCGACGACATGGGCCTCGGCAAGACGGTGCAGGCCATCGCGGTCATGCTGGACCATGCGGAGGAGGGGCCTTGCCTCGTGGTGGCGCCGACCTCGGTGTGCCCGAACTGGCAGGCGGAGGTCGCCCGCTTCGCGCCGACGCTCGCGACGCACCGCCTGTCCGCCGCGGGCGACCGCGCGGCGCTGGTGGCCAGCCTCGGCCCACGCGACGTGCTGGTGTGCAGCTACGGCCTGCTGCACGGGGAGGCGGAGCTTCTGGCCGGGCGGACCTGGCAGATGGCGGTGCTGGACGAGGCGCAGGCGATCAAGAACGCGGACAGCAAGCGGGCGCAGGCCAGCCAGGCGCTGCAGGCCGGCTTCCGCCTGGCGCTGAGCGGCACGCCGGTGGAGAACGACCTCGACGAGCTGTGGAGCCTGTTCAACTTCGTGAACCCGGGCCTGCTCGGCTCGCGCGAAGGGTTCGGGAAGCGTTTCGCCGTGCCCATCGAGCGGGACCGCGACGCGGGGGCGCGGCAGGCGCTGCGCTCGCTGATCCGCCCCTTCCTGCTGCGCCGGACCAAGGCGGCCGTGCTGAGCGAGCTGCCGCCGCGCACCGAGCAGACGATGCAGGTGGAGATGGGGGAGGCGGAGCGCGCCTTCTACGAGGCGATGCGGCAGCGGGCGCTGGAGACCATCGCGGCGCTCGACGCGCCGGAGGGCCGGCGCAAGATACACATCCTGGCCGAGATCACCCGGCTGCGCCGCGCCTGCTGCAACCCCGCCCTGATCGACGCCGCCGCCGGGGTGCCGAGCGGCAAGCTGGACGCCTTCCTCGACCTCGTGGACGACCTGGTCCGCAACCGGCACCGGGCGCTGGTGTTCAGCCAGTTCGTCGGCCACCTCGGGCTGATGCGGGCGGCGCTCGATGCCCGCGGGGTGCGGTACGAGTACTTGGACGGCAGCACGCCGTCCGTTGAGCGCGAGCGCCGGGTCGCGGCGTTCCAGGCGGGCGGGGCGGAGCTGTTCCTCATCAGCCTGCGCGCCGGCGGCACCGGGCTGAACCTGACGGCGGCGGACTACGTGGTGCACCTCGACCCCTGGTGGAACCCGGCGGTGGAGGACCAGGCGTCGGACCGGGCGCACCGGATCGGCCAGGAGCGCCCTGTGACGATCTACCGCCTCGTCATG
This sequence comes from uncultured Acetobacteraceae bacterium, assembly GCA_964246905.1. Taxonomy (GTDB): domain Bacteria; phylum Pseudomonadota; class Alphaproteobacteria; order Acetobacterales; family Acetobacteraceae; genus CAHJXG01. The sequence goes on from CAXTTB010000469.1 coordinate 1,599, forward strand.
CAGGACAGCATCGAGGAGCGGATCGTGCGCCTGCACCGCGACAAGCGCGACCTGGCGTCCGACCTGCTGGAAGGCGCGGAAACCAGCGCCCGGCTGAGCGAGGAGGAGCTGCTGGACCTGATCCGCGCCTGAGCACCTTTCCGATTTGCATAAGACGGGTTCAAGGCTTTAAATCAGCAGGCGTTAACGTGAGCCTCACCATGGCGGGCGGCATGGCGATCCGAAGGCGGCCTTCGCGGTCCTGGGCGGCTCACGATGACGGGAACAGACCCGAGCAGATGGCGGTTGGCATCAGACTTCCTTGAACAGAGACATCCCGATGACCCCTCCGAAATCACTGACGCAGCGCGAAAGGATCGCGCGGCTGATCCGCACCACCCGGCTGCAGTCCGAGGAGCAATCCCAGTTCAAGAAGTCGAGGATGAACAAGATCAAGATCCTGTTCAGCCCGTTCGCCCCGGCCGACGATCACGACCTGGCGTTGGCTGACCGGGTCATCAACGACCTGACGAACGGCAAGAACCCGGCACGGTGATGCCGGCGGCGGATGGCGGTCCTGGCTGGGCGGCCCATGTCGGGTAGGCGGCCCGTCCCCACGCACCCGTCATGAAGGAACCCCCATGTCCAACGACTCCATCGGCGCCCCGATCCACGCCTACCCCACGGCAACCCCGGCGCAGCGGCTGATCTACGCCTCCGAAGTGCTGCTGGACTTCCAGTCGGGCACCCGGATCGCCGCCGAGGGCCGCAGCGTCGAGAACGTGCCGCAGGAGGACAAGGCATGGGCGGCCATGATGGCGGAGGCCCAGCAGGCGAAAGCCGAACGGCCGCCGCATCCGGACGGGCAGGTCGAGGCCAGCCTCCATGCAGGGGAGGTCGCGGGGAAGGTGAAGGGCTGACGCGGCTGCGGCGCCCGTCCGGTCAGGACCGCGTGCGGGCGATGCGCCAGACGGTGCCGTTCGCGTCCTCGCTGACCAGCAGCGAGCCGTCCGGGGCCACCGTCACGCCCACCGGGCGGCCCCAGGCCTTCTGGCCCGACACGAACCCCGTGGCGAAGTCCTCGTACTCCCCGGTCGGCTTGCCGTCCTGCATCCGCACGCGCACCACCTTGTAGCCGGTGACGGCGGAGCGGTTCCATGAGCCGTGCAGCGCCACGAACAGGTCGCCCCGGTACTCGGCCCATGCGCCGTCCGCCGGGTAGATGGTCAGGCTCAGCGGCGCGGAATGCGGCTGGATCAGCACGTCCGGCACGGTCACGTGGGCGGCCAACTCCGGATGCTTGCCGGGGTGGCGCGGGTCCGGGTGGCTGCCGATGTAGTACCAGGGCCAGCCGTAGAACGCCTCCTGCCGCACCCGCGTCACGTAGTCCGGCGGCAGGTCGTCGCCCAGGCCGTCGCGCTCGTTCACCGCGCACCACAGCGTGCCGTCCCCCTGCATCGCCAGGCCCACGCAGTTGCGGATGCCCGTCGCGAACGGGTGGCCGCCGTGCCCTTCCGGGTCATACTCCCGCACCTCTGCCCGGCCCTCCTCGCCCTGGTCGGACACGTTGGACGCCGAGCCGACGGAGACGAACATGTGCCGCCCATCCGGGCTGAACGCCACGTCGCGCGTCGAGTGCCCGCCGGCCGGGATGCCGTCCACCACCACCTGCGCCGGCCCCCCGGCGCGCAGCGCGCCCGGCGTGTAGGGGTAGCGCACGACGCGCTCGGTCTCCGCGACATAGACGAAGCGCGGGCTTGGGCCGGGCGGCCAGAAGGCGATGCCGAACGGGGCCTCCAGGTCGTCCGCGAACACCGACGCCTGGCCGCCGCGCAGCACGCGGACCTTCCCGCCGCCGGTCTCCGCCAGGAATACGTCGCCGTTGGGCGCGGTCCGCAGG
>CAXTTB010000470.1:0-1507 GCA_964246905.1 uncultured Acetobacteraceae bacterium
AGCCTCATGCGCCCGCGCGTGGCCGGCACGCCCGCGTTCGCCGCGGTCGCCGCCCGCCTGCGCGGCATGGTCGGATCGGAGGGCGCGGGCGCATGAGGCTCCTGCTCGCCAACCCCAACACCAGCCAGGCGGTGACGGACCGGATCGCCGCCGTGGCGCGCGCCTATGCCTCCCCCGGCACCACCGTCCAGGCGGTCACGGCGACGGCTGGCGTGCCCTACATCGCGACGCGGGCGGAGGCGGTGATCGGGGCGCGCGCCGTGCTGGACCTGTTTGCCGAGCACGCGGATGGCGCTGACGCCGCGGTGGTGGCGGCGTTCGGCGACCCCGGCCTCGGCGCGGCGCGGGAACTGCTGCCCATCCCCGTGGTCGGCATGGCGGAGGCGGCGATGCTGACCGCCTGCATGTTGGGACGCCGCTTCGCCATCATCACCTTCGCCCCGGCGCTCGGCCTCTGGTACCAGGAGACGGTGGACAGCTACGGCCTGTCGCGCCGCTGCTCCGGCATCCACTGGCTCGACGAGGCTTTTTCCAATGTGGCCGGGGTGGCGGAGGAAAAGGCGGCCCGGATCGCGGCGCTGTGCGCGTCGGCGGTGGCCGCGGGAGCGGAGGTCTGCATCCTGGGCGGCGCGCCGCTGGCGGGCCTGGCGGAGCAGATCGCCGGGCAGGTCGAGGTGCCGCTGGTGGACGGGGTGGCCGCCGCGGTGCGCCAGGCGGAGACGCTCGCGGCGCTGCGTCCGCGCAAGGCGGTCGCGGGCAGTTTTCAACGGCCCGCCGCCAAGGCGATGGCCGGGTTGCCGGCGCCGCTGGTGCGGCTGTTCGGGGGGACGGACGGGTGAGCCGTCCGGTCCGCCTCGGCCTGCTGACGCCCTCCTCCAACACGGTGCTGGAGCCGTTGTCCGCCGCCATGGTGGCCGGGCTGCCCGGCGTGACCCTGCATTTCAGCCGGTTCCGGGTGACGGAGATCGCGCTGAGCGACGCGGCGCTGGCGCAGTTCGACCCGGCGCCCGTGCTGCACGCGGCGGCGCTGCTGGCCGACGCCCGGGTGGACGCCATCGCCTGGAGCGGCACCTCGGCCAGTTGGCTCGGCTTCGACCGGGACGTTGCGCTGTGCCGGGCCATCCAGGACGCGACGGGCATCCCCGCCACGTCGAGCGTCCTCGCGCTGAACGAGGCGCTGGCCCGCGCCGGGGTGCGGCGCCTGGGCCTGGTGACGCCGTACCGCGACGACGTGCAGGCGCGGATCATCGCCAACTATGCTGACATCGGGATCGCGTGCGTGGCCGAGCGGCACTTGGGATTGCAGGACAACTATTCCTTCGCCGCCGTGACCGAGGCGCAGTTGGAGGGGATGGCGCATGAGGTCGCGGAAGCCGTGCCGCAGGCCATCGCCGTCGTCTGCACCAACCTGCGGGCGGCGGCGCTGGCGCCGAGGCTGGAGGCGGCGCTGGGATGCCCGGTCTATGACTCCGTCGCGACCGCGCTTTGGCAGGCCCTCCGCCTCGCC
>CAXTTB010000470.1:1517-3474 GCA_964246905.1 uncultured Acetobacteraceae bacterium
GCTGGTGGGGGGGGTGGGATGCCGGGTATATCCCGCCGGCGCCAGGGCGCTGTGCATGCCCGTGGGTCTCGCGGGGGGCGCCCCGGCGGGGATCGCCGGGTGGGGCAGCCTGTTCGGGCTGGCCGCCTGAGATGCAGGACCTGCTGATTGCTGGTGGACGCACCTACCTGTCCGGCACCGACCCGCACGACCCGCTGGTGCGCGACATCCTGATCCGCGGTGGCCGGATCGCCGGCGTCGATGCGCCGGGCGATCAGGCGGCGGCGAAGGGAGAGCTGCGCCGCCGGGCCGCCGCGGGTGCTGCGCGGGTGATCGAGGCGCGGGACCTGCTGGTGCTGCCCGGCTTCGTCAACGCGCACTACCATTCCTACGACGTCCTGCAGAAAGGGCTGCTGGAGGACATGCCGTTCGACGTGTGGGCGCTGCATTCGCAGCCGGCCTACCTCGGGCCGCGCCCCGCGCGGGAGCTGCGGCTCCGCACCCTGCTCGGCGCCGTGGACTGCTTGCGCCACGGCGTCACGACGGTGCAGGACATGAACTCGCTGGTGCCGATGGACGAGCCGACGCTCGACACGATCCTCGCGGCCTACGCGGAAAGCGGGCTTCGCGTCGTGTTCTCGGCGGCGGTGCGGGACGTGGCGGCGCTGGACATTGCGCCCTTCGTGTCCGCGGACGCGCCGGAGGCGGTGCAGGCGCTGGTCCGCGGCGCGCCCTCCGACGCCCGGGCGCAGCTCGGTTTCGTGGAGGCGCAGATCAAGCGGCTCGACCCGCTGCCCGACTGGCTGCGCTGGGCGCTCAGCCCTTCCGGCCCGCAGCGGTCCAGCCGCGCGCTGCTGGAAGGGATCGCGGCCTTGTCGGAGCGCCACAAGCTGCCGGTGGCGACGCATGTGTATGAAACCCGGGCGCAGGCGGCGAGGGCGCGGTCGCTTTACCCAGCGCAGGGCGGGTCCATGCTGCGCTGGCTGCAGGAGGTCGGGCTGCTCAACGACCGGCTGACCATCGCGCACGGCGTCTGGCTGGACGGGGAGGAGATGGCGCTGCTCGGCCAGGCGCGCGCCAGCCTGGCGCACAACCCGGCGAGCAACCTGAAGCTCAAGAGCGGCGTCGCGCCGATGCGCCGGGTGATCGACGCCGGCGTGAACGTCGCCCTGGGCTGCGACAACTGCAGTTGCGGGGATTGCCAGAGCATGTTCACGGCAATGAAGCTGCTCTGCCTGCTGACGGCCGCCGCTGATCCCAACCCCACCGGCGTCGATGCGGCGCTGGCGATCCATGCCGCGACGGCCGGCGGCGCGCGGGCCTTGGGCCTCGAAGGCGAGGTCGGGGCCATCGCGCCGGGGATGCAGGCCGACCTGGTGATGCTGGACCTACGCGACATCGCCTACGTGCCGCTCAACAGCGCCGCGCGCCAGGTGGTTTTTGCGGAGTCCGGGCGGGGCGTGCACAGCGTGGTAGTGGGCGGCAGGCTGGTGCTCGACGCCGGACGGATCACCATGGTGGACGAGGCGGCGCTGCGGGCAGAGGCGGCGGCGGTCATGCCAGGCTTCCGGCGCGACTACGCGGCGCAAGCCGAGCGCGCGGCGCTGGCGACGCCCTGGCTGCTGGACGCGAACCGGCGGGTGGCGGCGCAGTCCGTGCGCCTGGGCGGGGGCGACCTCGACCGTTTCATCCCGGGATGAGCGGTGCGGACCCGCGGCAATGGGACGTGCCGGCCATCGCCGCGGCGGTCCGGGCGAAGCGGGTCGATCCTGTCGAGGTGATCGACGCCTTCCTCGCGCAGATCCGGCGCGCGAACCCGGCGGTGAACGCTCTGGTAGATCATGACGAGGCCGCGCCGCGGGCCGAGGCGGCGGACGTGCGCCGCCGGTTGGCGGCGGGCGAGGCGCTGCCGCTGGCCGGCGTGCCCGTCGTGGTGAAGGACTCGATCTGGGTCGCCGGGCGGCGGATCACCCAAGGG
>CAXTTB010000471.1:0-3469 GCA_964246905.1 uncultured Acetobacteraceae bacterium
CGAGGGCACTGCCAGCGTCCCCGCGGGCGCAGCGCCGCAGGTCAGCGCGGGTTCCAGCCTGCGCGCGACGCTTGATCGGGTCATCGCTGCGATGGAGGCTCGGGCAGTCAAGGCGCAAGGCGGCGTGCAGCTTGCGCAGGCCAAGCCTCCCATTGAGAACGAGACCGCCCGGGGGGCCGAACTGAACAGCGAGGATCTGAGTCTTCCCGAGTTGGGCCGGGTAGGGCTCTACAGCAATCTGCGCTCTCAGCTTCAGAAACTTGATCCCGACAGCCCTTTGCTTCAGACCCTTGTCGATCCGAAAAGCTTTGTGCCGACCGAGGCCGACATTGAAGCCATGAGGCTGGAAGTGGCCCGTGCGCGTGCCCGGCCGCCGGCATCGCAAGGGCCGGTGAACACGTTTGCCGACCCGGGCGGGCCGATGCCGCGGTTGACCGTGGGTCCGACCGACTACAGCGGCTTATTGCCGCCCTTGGCCGGAAGCAACCGCGGCCTCGTGTTCGTGCCTGAGAATCTTAGGCCGCCGCCAAGCCCAGCCATCCGGGAAGCCTATCGGTATCAGGCGCAGACGGCCGGCTCCTCGACTGACCCGGCCACGGGTCGAAGCCCGAGGACGCCTGCGCTGAGATACGATAACCCGAACCCGAATGGTGAGCCCATTGTGAAATGGGATGGCTTTCGTGTGCTGCCTGATGGCACAATCGAACTCATTGACGCCAAGAGAGCGATCCCGATAATTCCAAAAAGGACTGGACCGTTCACACCACCCAAATTTGAAGAGCAGTTGGAAAGGCAGAGTGCCGCACTGGCGCAAAATCCTGGGTTTACGGGCGTAATCGAGGTTCCAACGGCAGAGGCTGCCGCCGACGCAAGGCGCGTCATCGTTCGCCTTGGCATTGAAAACATTTCCGTTCGCGTAAGGCCGCCGCAGCCGTGATCTGGGTTGAGGTGTGTGGTAGGAGAGGGGCATGTATGTTGACTTCATGCTGCGGCGCCGCGCGAGCCTGGATGAACCCAGCCCGGAGCTGAATGCCAAGTTCGTCGAGCAGTTCGCGGCTGTTCCTGGCTTTTGGGGCGCCGGCAAGACCGCAGGCGACGCCCCGTTCGAGTTCACGGGGGCGTCGGCCTCGCTCGATCTCCGAACGGTGCTTGTGGATGGCTTGGCGGGACAGGTTCTGTATCGGGCGCGCTTTGCCGGGTACCTGTCCAGGGACATAGCGCAGTCGGACGATTTCGTTTCGTTGTGCCTAATTACCGAGGAGGCGGACTACGCCCGGTTCTGCTCGACCACGTTGCCGCGGCTCATCGAAATCTTCAAACCATACCGCGCAGCCGCGCATACCGATGAGGCTGTGATGCTGGCTGATTTCGACATCACCCGCGTGCAATCCCAGAAAACGGGCCGCAACATCGACGGTCGCGACAGTGTTTACCGAATCTGGCCGGTATGCTTCTTCGACGACCTGCTGTGCCGGCGGGCGTTCGGGATCGGCGCGGCGGAGGTGGCGGCGCGCGCCGCGCCGGAGTGCGAGCGCGCCGAGGTCCTGCACGGCGGCGCGTTCCTGCTGGTGACGTCGGAGATCGTTGTCGGGCCAGACCTCGACGCGCTGAACGCGCGCGTCATGGCCCGGTTCGGCAGTTCCTGAATGGGTCTGGAATGGATGTAGAGGGACGGGCGCTCAGGTCGTCCGGCTCGATGAAACCAAGCCCGCGGGCTGTCCGCAGTCCCTGAACCAGAACCCGAAGGCCAATAAGTAGAACAGGTCGGACATCAAGCGGCTTGCAAGGGGCGTGTGCCCCGTGCGTTCGAAAGCGGCACCTGCCGAAGCCGCGCCGAGCACAAGGGGGAGCAGGATCACGCTCGCCCCGACCCAATGGCGGGCAAACCAATTGGGCGTAACCATCGACCGGCCGTTGCGGGGCAAAAAGGCTACGAGCGCAATAAGCAGCAACAGATTGGGCACCCAAGGTTGTCCGATTGGCAGGAGCACTCCAAGGAGCGCCAGACCGTCCAAGACCAGCCTGACGGACACCGCGGGCATGGCAAGCGTCACGACGGCGCGGCGATGCCGCTGCAACCACTGCATCATGTCTCGATCTCCGTGTTCACCCGGCTTTCCGCGCAGTCCGGGTTCTTCGTGGCTTTCCTTCGCCAACGCACGCCGCAACGGCAAGCCCAGCGGCCTGATCGAACAACCCTTCGCACCAGCGGCTCTTTGCCATAGCGGAACGGCCGGGGCAGCCAGGCCAGCGCCGCGCACCCTGCATCCCTATAACGGAGCACCCCCATGTCCGACCTGCACCACGCCTGGGCCGGCGACCTGTCGGCCGGGCCGACCGGCGACCTCGTCACTGTGTCCGGCCCGGCGCTGGGCACCGAGCGCGTGCTGCGCCGCCTGCTCACCAACCCCGGCGACTACATCTGGCAGCCCGGCTACGGCGCGGGCCTCGCGCGCTTCGTGGGCCAGCCCGCCGACCCCGCCGCCATCCGCGCGCTGATCCGCGAGCAGATGCTGCGCGAACCCGCCGTGGCCCCGGTGCCGGAGCCGGTGATCGAGGTGCAGTCCGATCCGGGCGGCACCCTGTCCGTCCAGGTGCGCTACGCCGACGCGGAGACGGCGGACGCGCAAACCCTTTCGCTCGAACTCGGGAAATAACGCCATGCAGCTTCCGTTGCAGGATTTCACCGCGCTGGTGCGCACGCAGGCCGCCGCGGTGGCGGGGGCGGCGCGGGGCTTGGTCGATCTTTCGGTCGGCAGCGTGCTGCGCGCGGTGCTGGAAGCCAACGCCAGCATCGGCCTGTGGCTGCAATGGCTGATCACGGAGGTGCTGGCCACCACGCGCGCCGCGACCAGCACGGGGGCTGACCTCGATAGCTGGGTGGCGGACTTCGGCGTCGTCCGCCTGCCGGGCATCGCCGCCACGGGCGTCGCGACGTTCAGCCGCACCACGGCGGGCTTCTCCGCGGTGGTGCCGGTGGGCGCGCTGGTGAAGACCGGCACCGGCACGGACGCGCTGACCTTCCCGGTGGCTACCAACTGCGCCCGGCGGACCTGGCGGTGTCCGTCCCCGGCGTCGCGGCGGCGGCCGGGCGCGCGGGCAACGTCAAGGCGGGCGAGATGCGCCTGCTGGCCAGCGCCATCCCGGGCGTCGATGCCGTCACCAACGCCGACCCCGCCGCCGGCGGCCTGGACGCGGAATCGGACGCGGCGCTGCGCCAACGCTTCGGCGGCTTCATCGACAGCCGCACCCGCGCGACCGCGCAGGCGGTGGGCTACGCGGTGCAGAGCCTGCAGCAGGGCGTATCCTACGCCATCGCCGAGCGCGTGGACGCCGCGGGCGCCCCGCGTGCCGGGCACTTCACGGTGGTGATCGACGACGGCACCGGCAACGCCTCGGCCGACCTGCTGGCCCGGGCGTCGGCGGCCATCGAGGTGGTGCGCCCGCTCGGCGGCACCTTCAGCGTCCG
>CAXTTB010000472.1:0-3451 GCA_964246905.1 uncultured Acetobacteraceae bacterium
CCTGCTGTACGGCGGGCGGCGGGGGATGGGTTCCATGGCGGACTATGACGCCTCGGCCGCGATGGCGCGGGCCGCCCTGTCGCAGCAGCCTGGGATGCGGGACCTGATCGGCTTCGCGACGCTCGCGCCGAACGGCCACAACACCCAGCCCTGGCGGTTCCGGGTCGGCGCCGCCCCGATCGATATCCTGCCCGACGTCTCAAGGCGGAAGCCGGTGCTGGCCCCGGACGACCATCATCTCTTTGTCTCCCTCGGCTGCGCCGCCGAGAACCTGGCCCTTGCCGCCGCGGCCCGCGGCCTCCCGGGCGGCCTCAGCTTCGACCCGGCCGAGGGCGGGACCGTCCTGTTCGCGGCCGGCGAGGGGCCAAGGGCCGCCTCCACCCTGTTCGACGCGATCCCCCGCCGCCAATCGACGCGCGCCGAGTTCGACGGCCGTCCGGTCAGCCCCGCCGACCTGCGGACGCTGCAGCGGGCGGCGGTGATGCCGGGCGTGGACACGGTGCTCCTGACCAGCCGGCCGGACATCGACCGCGTGCGGGACCTGGTCGTCGCGGGCAACTCCGCGCAGATGGCCGATCCCGCGTTCATGCGGGAGCTTGCGGGCTGGCTGCGCTTCAGCCCGCGCCAGGCGATGGAGACCGGCGACGGCCTGTTCACCGCGGCGACCGGCAACCCGGTGCTGCCGGCCTGGCTCGGGCCGCGCATCCTCGGCTGGGTCCTCAAGCCCGCGGCCGAGAACGACAGGTACGCGCGGCACCTGCGGTCCTCGCCCGGCATCGCGGTCTTCGTGTCGGAGCGCGCCGACCCCGACCATTGGGTCCGCGCGGGACGGGCCTGCCCGCGTTTCGCGCTGCAGGCGACGGCGCTGGGCCTCAAGCACGCCTTCGTCAACCAGCCCGTCGAGGTCGCAGGCCTGCGGCCGGAGCTGGCGGGCCTGCTCGGCGTCCCGGGGCGCCGCCCCGACCTCGTGATGCGTTTCGGCCATGGCCCGACGCTGCCGTTCTCGGCCCGCAGGCCGGTGCAGGCCGTGTTGGCATAAGGCTCGTTGGGCGCTCGGGCATGAGTAGTTTCCGACCCTGCGCCCGGTCAGGGCACGGCACCACGTACCGGCTCGCAACACCGAAAATCAGGGAGACGTTCCATGTCGCATGACGAGAAGCTGCAGCAGGCCGTGCTGGCGGAGTTCAAGTGGGAGCCGAGCGTGACCGCGGCCCATATCGGCGTGACCGCGGACCATGGCGTCGTCACCCTGTCCGGCCACGTCGGCAGCTATGCCGAGAAGCTCGCCGCCGAGGCGGCGGCGCACCGGGTCAAGGGCGTGCGCGCCGTGGCGGAGGAGATCGAGGTCCGGCTGGCGTTCGATGCGAAGCGGACCGACGCGGAGATCGCGGCGGCGGCGGTTGACCGGCTGCTCTGGAACACCTCGGTGCCGAAGCGCAGCGTGGAGGTGACGGTCGAGAAGGGCTGGGTCACGCTGAGCGGGCAGGTCGATTGGTTCTACCAGCGGGAGGCGGTCGAGCAGGATGTCCGCCCGCTGCTCGGCGTCACCGGCGTCTCGAACCAGACCACGATCAGGCCGCATGTCGATACGTCCGGCCTCAGCGACGACATCACGCACGCGCTGCACCGCTCCTGGTTCTTCGATCCCGACGCCATCAGCGTGCGGGCGGAGGGTGGGACGGTCATCCTGAGCGGCACGGTCCACTCGCCGCATGACCGGCAGGTCGCGGCGGCGACGGCCTGGTCCGCGCCGGGCGCCACCGCGGTCGAGAACGACATCACCGTCGCCTGAACAGCGGCGTCCGGCCCGCCCATGGGCCTCTGCGGGCCGGTCGGACGCCGCGGACATGCCGCGATCAACGGTTGGGGGACTTCGACATGGCCTATGCCACGCTGCTCGTGAACCTGGAAGCCGGCCGGTCCAACCGGCACCTGCTGGAAGCCGCGGCCGATGTGGCCGAGCGGTTCGGGGCCGGCGTGACCGGCGTCGCCGCCTGCCAGCCCATGCAGATGGTGTACGGCGACGGCTACGCCTTCGCGGACATGCTGGAGCGGGACCGCCAGGAGATCGCCAGGGAGGTCGAGGCCGCCGAGGCGGAGTTCCACGCGGTCCTGGGGTCCCGGGTGCGCGTGCTGGATTGGCGCCCGACGCTGCTGGTGCCGTCGCTTTCGGAGCATGTCGCGTCGGAGGCGTGCTGTGCTGACCTCATCCTCATGGGCGCGGTGTCCGCCAAAACCTTCAACCCGACCCGGCAGACCCATCCCGGCGACCTGGTGATGCAGGCCGGGCGGCCGGTGCTCGTCGTGACCCCGGCGCCGCTCCGGCTCGACCGCGTGCTGCTGGCCTGGAAGGACACGCGCGAGACCCGGCGCGCCGCGGCCGACGCGCTGCCGCTGCTGCGGAAGGCCAGCCATGTCTGCGTCGCCGAGATGGCGGACGAGGCGGACCTGGCCGACGCCCGCCGGCGGCTCGCGGACGTCGCGGGCTGGCTCGGCCGGCACGGCGTGACGGCGGAGTGCCTCGGCACCGCATCGACCGGCGACGACCCGAAGCGGCTGAACGCCATCGCCGAGGAGCAGGCGGCGGACCTCATCGTGGCGGGCGCCTATGGTCATAGCCGGCTGCGCGAATGGGCGCTCGGCGGCGTGACCCGCACCCTGTTGGGCCAGGCCGGCCGGGCCGCGTTCGTCTCGCACTGACGGCGCGCGCCCGCTAAGGCGGCCGTTGTCAGAGTCGTTATTCCGGCGACCCCAGTAACCCGGACGGGCGCTCCGCGCGCATACCAGTCGGCCCAAAGAGCTGCTGGTATCATGAATGAGTCCTACTTCCGGGCTGTAGGCCATACCTCGTAGCGCGAGCTACGTGATCTAGGAGACGAGACATGACGACCTCCGCCGGAAAGAACGAAACAATTTTCGTGACAGGCGCAACCGGGAAAACTGGAAGAGTCTTGGTTGAGGCTTTGGCACGTCAGGACGCTTTATTTCGTGCCGGTGTCCGCCAGCCGGAAAAGGTCAAGTTGCCTGATGGAGCAATGCCTGTGAGGTTCGACTGGAATGACAGCTCCACGTGGGCGCCGGCGGTGCGAGGTATCGAGACGCTCTATCTTGTGAAGCCGGCCGCAGACCCGGTCTCAAAGGTCAAAGCGTTCTTCTCTGCCGCTCCGCACATTCGGCGCGTTGTCCTCCTGTCGGAGTTGACAACTGGACTGAAAACGGCAGACCACCCAGAGCGCGCGATTGAGCTGCTGGTCGCCGAGGGTGGACGCACCGTCACGATTCTTAGGCCGGCCTGGTTCTATCAAGGCCTCGGGCGCGGCGGACAATTCGGTCCTTCACTTCGTGATCACGGAGTGATGCGGCTTCCATTCGGCGGGGCGCTGATGGCCTGGGTCGATGTGCGGGACATCGCCGATATCGCGGTCAAGGCACTGCTCGGTGAGGATCTAGG
>CAXTTB010000473.1:0-3437 GCA_964246905.1 uncultured Acetobacteraceae bacterium
AGGCCGGTCCTCTTGGTGCTCGACCCGATCCTGCTGGGGGCGACGCAGGCGCGGGGCGAGATCCGGTTCGCGGACGCGCCGGGCCAGCCGGTCCGCGTCAAGCTGGCCGGCACGGCGCTCGCCCTGTCCGGCGTGCTCGCCGGCAAGTTGGGGCAGGGGGCGCCGAAGGGTGCCGCCAACAACGACAGCACGCCCTGGACCGGCGATGCATCCTTCGACAAGGTGCTGATGGCCGAGGGGCGGAGCCTCGCCACCGTCACCGCCCATGCCGAGAGCGACGGGCGCCGCTTGCGCGCGCTGCAGGCGCAGTCCGCCGGACCGGAGCGGCTGCAGGCCAGCGTCAAGCCGCAGGGCAACGGGCGCGACGTCAGCCTGCGCGCGGCGGATGGCGGCGCGCTGCTGCGGGCGCTGGGCGTGCTGAGCACCGTGGATGACGGGCAGCTTGCGGTGGATGGGCACTTCGATGATAGTGGTGCCGCCTCCGTGCTGACGGGCACGGCGGATCTGCAGCAGTTCTCAATCCGTGACGCCCCGGCGGTGGGCAAGCTGCTGCAGGCGCTCACCATCTACGGCATCGGCGAGGCGATGAGCGGGCCGGGCCTTGCCTTCACGCGGCTCCGTGCCCCGTTCCGCTGGGTCGGCAACGTGCTGGAGCTGACGGATGCGGAGGCGTTCAGCGCGTCCTTGGGCCTCACCGCGCGGGGCCGGGTGGATGTGGGGCGCAAGACGCTCGATCTGGAAGGAACGGTCGTGCCGGCCTACGCGCTGAACTCCGCATTGGGCCGCATCCCGTTGCTGGGCAAGCTGTTCAGCGCGGAGCGGGGCGGCGGGCTGTTCGCCGTCAACTACGCGCTCCGCGGGCCGCTCTCCGACCCGGCGGTGTCGGTGAACCCGCTCTCGGCCCTGACGCCAGGCTTCCTGCGGGGCCTGTTCCGAATGTTCAACTGAACTCAGCAGCCCGATCTGGAGAGACCCCCAATGGATGTGCGCGCGATCCTGTTCGACGTGTTCGGCACCTTGGTGGACTGGCGCGGCAGCCTGATCGAGGAGCTGGGCGCCTGGGGCGAGGCTCGGGGACTGGCGGTGGACTGGCCCGGCCTGGTGGACGCTTGGCGCGGCGCCTACGTGCCGTCGATGGACCGGGTGCGGCGCGGCGAGCTGCCGTGGACCAACCTCGACGCGCTGCACCGGGCGAGCCTCGCGGAGCTTGCGCCACGCTTCGGGCTGGTGGGCCAAAGCCCTGCGGACATGGAATGGATCAACCTCGGCTGGCACCGCCTGCATCCCTGGCCGGACAGCGTGCCGGGCCTGGTTCGCCTGCGGCGGCAGCACGTGCTCAGCCCGCTGTCCAACGCCAACGTCGCCCTGCTGGTCGATATGGCCCGTGCCCGGGGCCTGCCCTGGGATCTCGTGCTGTGCGCAGAGGTGTTCCAACGCTACAAGCCGGACCCCGAAACCTACCTCGGCGCCTGCCGGTTCCTGGCGCTCGATCCCTCGCAGGTCATGCTGTGCGCCGCGCACAACGGCGACCTCGCCGCGGCGCAGCGCCTCGGCCTCCGCACCGGCTTCGTCGCCCGCCCGGCCGAGTACGGGCCGCACCAGGCCCAGGACTTCGGGCCGGAGGGCGAGTGGGACATCGTGGCGTCCGACATGCAGGACTTCGCCGGCAAGATGCAAGCGTGAGGGGGCCGGGCATGAGGACGCTTCCGGTCCTGGCGGCCCTGGCCGTGTTCGCGGCCAGCCCGGCGGCGGCGCAGCTCACGCTCCGCACGAAGGCCACGGCCGCGCAGGAGATGGTGGTCAGCTCGAACCCGCTCGCCTCCGAGGCCGGCGCCCGGGTGCTGCGGGACGGCGGCAACGCCATCGACGCGGCCATCGCGACGGAGGCGGTGCTGGGCCTCACGGAGCCGCAACTGACCGGCATCGGCGGCGGCGGGTTCGTGGTGTACTACGACGCCGCGACCCGGAAGGTGACGAGCTTCGACGCCAGGGAAACCGCGCCGGCGCTGGTGAACGGCACCACCTTCTACGACACGTCCGGCCGGGCGCTCGACTTCCGCACGGCGGTGTTCAGCGGGCGCTCGGTGGGCGTGCCGGGCACGGTCAAGCTGTGGGACAGGCTGTCGCGCCAGTACGGGTCGAAGCCGCTATGGGCCGTGCTGGCGCCGGCGCTGGAGCTGGCGGTCCGCGGCTTCGCCATCAGCCCGCGCTTGGCGGCAGCCATCGAGAGCTACAAGGCGGTGTTGGCGCAGGACGACAACGCCCGCGCCTACTTCCTCAACCCCGACGGCAGCGGCAAGCCAGCCGGGACGGTGCTCCGCAACCCGGCCTACGCGCAGGTGCTGGCGCGCGTCGCCTTCCTCGGGCCGCGGGCGTTCTACCAGGGGCCGGTCGCCCGCGACATCGTGGCCGCGGTGACGGCCGACGCGCGTGCGGGCGGCGCCGGGTCCATGACGCTCGCCGACCTCGACACCTACGAGGTGATCGAGCGCACCCCGGTCTGCGGCCCGTACCGCGCCTACATGGTGTGCAGCATGGGGCCGCCCTCTGCCGGCGGCATCGCCGAGTTGCAGATCCTGGGGATGCTCGGCCACGTGGACCTGGCCGCGCTGGGGCCGGACGACGTGCAGACGGTCCATGCCTTCCTGCAGGCGAACCGCCTGGCCTTCGCCGACCGCACTCTGTATGTGGCCGACCCGGCCTACGTCCCGGTGCCCACGGCCGGGCTGATCGACCCGGATTACGTCGCGTCCCGGGCGGCGCTGCTGACGACGGGGCCTCTGGCGCCTGGCCTGGCCGCCGCCGGCACGCCGCCGTCCGTGGGCGCCGCCGGCACCGCCGACGCCACCCCGCCGCGCTTCGGCGGCACCAGCCATGTGTCGGTCATCGACCGCTTCGGCAACGTCGTGTCGCAGACCATCACGGTGGAAAGCACGTTCGGCAACAACCGCATGGTGGACGGGTTCATCCTGAACAACGAGCTGACCGACTTCTCCTTCGACCCCGGCCCCGACAGCGCGCCCATCGCCAACCGGGTGCAGGGCGGCAAGCGTCCGCGCAGCGCGATGACGCCGACCATCGTGTTCACGGGGGACGGCAAGCCCGCCTGGGTGGCGGGGGCGCCGGGCGGCGCCTCCATCATCGGCACGACGACGCAGGCGGTGATGGCGATGGTGGACTTCGGCCTGGACCCGCAGCAGGCGGCGAACCAGGCGCATTTCCAGAACAACAACACGGGTCAGACGACGCTGGAAACGCTGTTCTCCGGCAGCATCGCGCCGGGCCAGCCCGGCGGCGCGCCGGCGGGGACGACCGGGCTGATCGGGCCGTTCGACGTGCGGAGCCTGATCCCGGGGCTGACGGCGCTGGGGTGGAGCGTTCCGGATTCGCCTTCGGTGCTGACGAGCGGGTTGAGCTTGATCCGGGTGGTGCCGGGC
>CAXTTB010000474.1:0-3434 GCA_964246905.1 uncultured Acetobacteraceae bacterium
CCCGCGGTGGGCGCGAGCAGGCCGCCGAGGATCGACAGCAGGGTGGACTTGCCGACGCCCGACCCGGCGAACAGGCCCAGGCGCTGGCCCTGGCGCATCGTGGTGAACAGGTCGAGCACGCGGACGCCCAGGCCGACGCGCGGCCCAAGACGCGCCCGGGTGGCGGCGCAGGGCGGCGCGGCGTTGACCGGGCACGGCGACGTGCCGGCGGGGAGCGGCCCCAGTCCGTCCATGGCGCAGCCCATGGGATCGATGACGCGGCCGAGCCAGGCGTCATCCACGGCGAGCTGCGCGCCCCGCACGCCGGAATGCGTCGTGGCCGCCGTGCAGCCCGGGCCGATGCCGGTCAGCGTGCCGAACGCCAGCGCGCGGGCATGGCCGCCGCGGAAGCCCACGATCTCCGCCGGGATGCGGGCCGCGGCCCGGGAATGGCCGGGATGCGTGCCGGGCTGCGGCGCCAGGGTGATGCGGTCGCCCACCGCGGCATGGCCGGCCAGCCCGGCGACTTCCACCATCATGCCGGACACCGCGGCCACCCGTCCATTCAGGCTTAACGCCCCAGCCTGGCCCACCACGGCCGGAGCCGCCTGCAACCGCTGGAGGAGGCCGCCCCGCGGCGTGTCGTTAACTTGCGCTTGGCTCGGCATCACCGGGTGTTTCGCATTCTGTTGGCCGCCGAGCATGATCCGTCCTATTTAAATCTGCGTCTCACTCTTGATACACCTAAAAGGTGAAGATTGTATGGACAAACGCACGTATAAGTTGCATATTCTGTTCATCGATCAGGAAGGAACAACCCATGCGTGTGCTACTGGTTCAAAACGAACTCGCCGCCGCCCGCACCGTGATGCAGGTCTTGAAGACGAACGGCGGCATCGTCGATCACGTCGAGAACGGGGAGGAGGCGCTGGAGCTGGTGCGCCACTACGACTACGACATCGTGCTGCTCGACCTGATGCTGCCGGACATGGACGGCTACGAAGTGGTGCGGCGGATGCGGTCCAGCCGGATCGAGGCGCCGGTCGTCATGCTCTCCGGCGTGGCCCAGCCGCAGGCCAAGGTGAAGGCGTTCAGCGTCGGCGCGGACGACTTCATCACCAAGCCGTTCGACAGCACCGAGCTGGTGGCGCGCATGAAGGCCATCGTGCGCCGCAGCAAGGGCTACAGCCAGCCGACGCTGCGGGTCGGCGCGCTGCAGCTCAACCTTGAGAACCGCGAGGTGCTGGTGTCCGGCGAGCCGGTCCACCTGACCGGCAAGGAATACGCGATGCTGGAGCTGATGGTGCTCCGCAAGGGCACCGTGCTGACCAAGGAGGCCTTCCTCAACCACCTGTACGGCGGCATGGACGAGCCGGAGGTGAAGATCATCGACGTGTTCATCTGCAAGCTGCGCAAGAAGCTGGCGGCGGCCGGCGCGGGCGATGTCATCGGAACCGTCTGGGGCCGCGGCTACATGGTGCGCGACCAGGCCAAGCCCGCCCTGCCGAAGGCCGCCCTGAGCCACCTGCTGGCGTCGGCGCCGGTCGAGGCCATGAACATCCTGCCGCACGCCGTGCCGGCCATGAGCGCCGTGGCGCAGCTCGGCGCCGCGTAAGGAGGGCGAGGGACGCCCGGGCAGCTACGGCCCCGGCGCCCCCGCCTCACACGGTGAACTGCTCGGCGACGATCCGCTCGGACAGGCCCTGCTCCGGGTCGAACAGGATCGTCGTCGCAACCGTCCGATCCTCGCTGATGGCGACGGAGGCGACGTTGCGGACCTCGGTGAAGTCCGCCACCGCCGCCACCGGGCGCTTGTCCAGCTCCAGGATCTCGAACAGCACGTCCGCGGTGCTGGGCAGCAGGGCGCCGCGCCAGCGGCGGGGGCGGAAGGCGCTGATGGGAGTCAGGGGCAGCAGGTTGGCGGACAGCGGTATGATGGGGCCATGTGCGGACAGGTTATAGGCGGTTGACCCGGCGGGCGTGGACACCAGCACGCCGTCGCAGATCAGCTCAGGCAGCCGCACCCGGCCATCCACCGTGATGCGGATCTTCGCCGCCTGGCGCAACTGGCGCAGCAGCGAGACCTCGTTCAGCGCCAACGCCTCCTCGACCGCGCCGGTGTGGGTGACGGCGTTCATGCGGAGCGGATGCAGCACCGCCGCCTGCGCCCGGCCCAGGCGGGCCGGCAGGCCGTCCTCGGCAAAGGCGTTCATCAGGAACCCCACCGAGCCGCAGTTCATCCCATAGACCGGCGTCACTGCCTGGTCCGCCATGATGCGGTGCAGCGTTTCCAGCATGAACCCGTCGCCGCCCAGGCAGACGATGACGTCCGCCTCCTGCACGGGGCAGTTCCCATGCAGGCGCATGAGGCGCTCGCGGCTCTCCGTCGCGAGGACCGTGGGCGAGGCGACGAACGCGATGCGCGTGACCGGGGTGGAGAAGAACGGCCCGGGCGTCCCCGGCATCCCGAGCAGCGGCCCGGCCTCCGGCATCAGGCCCGCTGCCCCGCCGCCCGGCCTTGCGCCCGAATCCTTCATGCCAGCCGCAAGGCCTTCGGGCCGAACACGTCGTCGCGCCGATGCTCCAGCACGGGCATGTCCCGGCGCACCCGGTCGAGCCGTGGCAGGTCGATGCGCGCCGTCGCCCAGCCCGTCCCGTCCGACACCGTGGCGACCACCTGGCCCCAAGGATCGCAGACCAGCGAGCGCCCGTAGGTGAAGCGGTCCTGCCCGGCGCCGTCGCGGTGCCGCCCCCAGGTGGCCGGGGCCGCGAGCCAGCATTGGGTTTCGATGGCGCGGGCGCGGAGCAGCACCTCCCAATGGTCCCGCCCGGTCGCCACCGTGAACGCCGACGGCAGCAGGATCAGCGCCGCACCGGCCCGGCGGAGCGCCAGGAACAGCTCAGGAAAGCGCAGGTCGTAGCAGATCGCGCAGCCCACCCGGACGCCGCCCGCCTCGAACGTCACGACCTCCGCGCCGCCGCCGTAGCTGGCGCTTTCCCGGTAGCCCTGGCCATCGGGCGTCGTGATGTCGAACAGGTGGATCTTGCGGTAGCGCGCGACCTCGGCGCCCTCCGGGCTGAACACCACCGTCGTGTTGAACAGCCGGGTGCCGTCCGCCTGCTCGCCCAATGAGCCGCCGTGGACGTGGATGCCGCGCTCCCGCGCGATCCGGCGCAGCAGTTCGTAGGCGGGGCCACCCGGCTCGTTGGAGCCTGGCGGGGGCAGCGCCTCGGCCGCCGCCTGCTTCGTGGCGCGGTCGCCGCCGAGGCAGGTCCACATCTCCGGCAGGCTCACCAGGTGGGGGCGGTCGGCCTCGATGGCGCCGTCGATCAGCCGGCTGGCCTGGGCGATGTTGGCGGCCTTGTCGGCGCCGGGGTTCATCTGGATGACGCTCACGCGCATCGGCGGCTGCTCCGCATGGTATGGGCTGCATCAAGCACCGGGCGGCGACGCT
>CAXTTB010000475.1:0-3424 GCA_964246905.1 uncultured Acetobacteraceae bacterium
CGTCACCGGCGGCGCGCGCCGGCTGGGGGGCGCCATCGTGTCGGCGCTGGCCGAATCCGGGTTCGACGTGGCCATCCATTGCCGCCGCAGCGGCGCGGAGGCGGAGGCGCTGGCCGCGCAGGTTCGGTCCCACGGCCTCCGTGCCGTGGTGCTGACGGCCGACCTCGGCGACGAGGCCGCCGTGCAGGGCCTGCTGCCCGCCGCCACGGCGGCGCTCGGCCCCATCGGCGTGCTGGTCAACAACGCCAGCACGTTCGAGCGCGACGAGTGGGACGACGCGACCCGCGAAAGCTGGGACGCGCACATGGAACCCAACCTCCGCGCGCCCTTCGTGCTGATGCAGGCCATGGCGCGGGCGTTGCCGGAGGCGGCGAGCGGCGCCGTGGTCAACCTGCTCGACCAGCGCGTGTGGTCGCTGACCCCGCACTTCGTGTCCTACACCGTATCCAAGGCGGCGCTCTGGGCGCTCACGCGGCAGATGGCGCTGGCACTCGCCCCACGCATCCGGGTCAACGCCATCGGCCCCGGCCCCGCCTTGCCCAGCCCGCGGCAGACCGCGGAGCAGTTCGCCCGGCAATGCGCCTCCGTCCCGCTGCGCCGCGGCACCAGCCCGGCGGAGGTGGCGGACGCCGTGCTCGCCATCCTGGCGCTGCCGGCGATGACCGGGCAGATGATCGCGCTGGACGGCGGCCAGCACCTGCAATGGCAGCCGGGCGGCGGGGACATCGCCGAATGAACGGGATCGCAGCACCCGGGGTGCGCCACGTCTTCCTCCGCGACCTGGTGCTGCAGGCCAGCATCGGCTGGTACGCGCACGAGCACGGCGTCACGCAGCGCGTCCGCATCAACATCGACCTCGGAGTCGAGGAGGACGCCGACACGTCCGACCACCTGGGCCGGGTCGTCAGCTACGAGACGGTGGCGGCCGAGGTCAGGGCCATCGTCGCCGCCGGGCACATCAAGCTGGTCGAGACGCTGGCCGAGCGGATCGCGGCGGCCTGCCTGGCCGACCCGCGGGTGCTGTTCGCGCATGTGCAGGTCGAGAAGCCCGACGTGTTCCCGGACGCCGCCGCCGCGGGCGTCGCCATCCTTCGCCGCCGCGGCGAGGGTAAACCGTGATGCCGGACCGGGGATTGTCCACGGGCCGCCCTGCATCCCCAACGATTGCAGCGACATGCGCGGCAACGTTGGAGGCGGCGGACGTTGCCCATGAGAAAGCCCACGAAAACAACCTTCTAGCATATTTGCCCAATGTTTGGGCAATCTCGTGCGGCGCCAATGAATCCACGGGAAAACGCCGGTTATCCGCAGCCCTTCCACAAACTTGTCCACAGGTTCCGGGGATGGAAAATTATCCTGGCCGCCCGGGCTGCCTGGCCCGCAGGCACTTGAGGCCGGGGCGTCCGCGCCCCTATTGAGCCTCATGCAAGACGCCGACCCTTCGCTCGCCTCCCCCGCCCCTGACCTCGCTCTGGCCGCGGCCGCCGGGCTGGGCGACGGGCCGAAAGGCGTCGCGGTGATCGAGCGTGCGCTGCTGACCATGCCGCTCAGCCCCGGCGTGTACCGCATGTTGGACGCCCGCGGCGAGGCGCTCTACGTCGGCAAGGCCAAGGCCCTGCGCAAGCGCGTGTATTCCTACACCCAAACCGCCCGGCTGAACGAGCGGCTGCGGCGCATGGTGTCGGAAACCGTCTCCATGGAGATCGTGACGACGCACACGGAGGCCGAGGCCCTGCTGCTGGAGGCCAACCTCATCAAGCGGCTCAAGCCGCGGTTCAACATCGTGCTGCGGGACGACAAGAGCTATCCGTGGCTGATGCTGACGGAGGACCACCCGTTCCCGCAGATCGTCAAGCACCGCGGGTCGCGCACGCGCAAGGGCAGCTACTACGGGCCGTTCGCCTCCGTGTGGTCGGTCAACCAGACGGTGAACGCCATGCAGCGCGTGTTCCTGCTGCGCTCCTGCCAGGACAGCGTGTTCGCCAACCGCAGCCGGCCCTGCCTGCTGCACCAGATCCGCCGCTGCTCCGCGCCCTGCGTCGGCCGGGTCGGCGCGGAGGAGTACGGGCGCCTGGTGAGCCAGGCCCGCGCCTTCCTGGGCGGCAAGGCCAACACGGTGCAGCAGGAGCTGGCGCGCGAGATGGAGGCGGCGGCGGAGCACCTGGAATACGAGCGCGCGGCGGCGATCCGCGACCGCATCCGCGGCCTGACCAACGTGCAGAGCACCGCGGTCATCAACCCGGCCAGCCTCACCGACGCCGACGTGGTCGCCGGCCACCAGATCGGCGGACAGACCTGCGTGCAGGTGTTCTTCATCCGCGGCGGGCGCAACAACGGCAACCGGGCGTTCTTCCCGACCCACGCCCGCGACATGGAGCTGGACGCCGTGCTGTCCGCCTTCGTCGCGCAGTTCTACGACGACAAGCCCGCGCCCGGCGCCGTGCTGCTCAACCACGCCCTGCCGGAAGGCGAGCTGGTGGCGGAGGCGCTGTCGATGCGGGCGGGCCGCAAGGTCGCGCTCTCTGTGCCGTCCCGCGGCGAGAAGCGCGCCGTGGTGCTGCACGCCGAGACCAACGCGCGGGAGGCGCTGGAACGCAGGCTGGCGGAGAGCGCGGGCCAGGCCAAGCTGCTGGAGGGCGTCGCCGAGCTGTTCGGCCTGCCTGTGCAGCCCGCCCGGATCGAGTGCTACGACAACAGCCACATCATGGGCGCCAACGCCTATGGCGTGATGGTGGTGGCCGGGCCGGAGGGGTTCCAGAAGAACGCCTACCGCAAGTACGGCATCCGCGGCCCCATCGCGCCCGGCGACGACTTCGCCATGATGCGCGAGATGCTGGAACGCCGCTTCGGCCGCGCGCTCAAGGAGCAGGCGGCCAGCGAGAACGGCGAGGGCGAGGCGCCGGCGCTGCCGGACCTGGTGCTGATCGACGGCGGCGCCGGGCAGCTTTCGGCGGTGCGCGGCATCATGCAGGACCTCGGGATGCACACCATCCCGCTGGTGGCCATCGCCAAGGGTCCGGACCGCGACGCCGGGCGCGAGTGGTTCCACATGGAGGGCCGCCCGCCGTTCCAACTGCCGCCGCGCGACCCGGTGCTCTACTACCTGCAGCGCGTGCGGGACGAGACGCACCGCTTCGCCATCACCACCCACCGCGCCGGGCGCAGCAAGGCGCTCGTCACCAGCGAGCTGGACGAGGTGCCCGGCGTCGGCAGCGCCCGCAAGCGCGCGCTCTTGAACCGGTTCGGCTCGGCCCGCGGGGTCAAGGCGGCGGGGCTTGCGGACCTGGAAGCGACGCCCGGCATCAACACGGAGACGGCGCGGCGCATCTACGCGCATTTCCACCCAGGCTCGGCGCGGGACGCCGGCTGAGCGCCTTCAATGACGAGACGAGGAGACGGCAGCATGAACCAGCTCGATCTGAAA
>CAXTTB010000476.1:0-3422 GCA_964246905.1 uncultured Acetobacteraceae bacterium
CGCCAGGCTCGCCCTGCGCGGCCCAACGCGCCTGGTGCAGGCGCACAAGCTCGGACAGCAGCGCCTGCACCGTCTCCGGCCCGGCGGTCTCGACCGTGAACCCGCCGGCGCGGACGGCGCGGTTGCGGTTCATGCGCAGCTTTCGCAACGTGCCCGCCGGCACCGCGTCCGCCAGCCCGGCCACAGTCGCCGGCAACGTCAGAACCGGGCAGGGCTGGCCCTCCGACCATTCGGCACGCCAGCCCGCCGGCGAAACCCCGCGCAGCGCCGAACCCGGCGGCACCTCGATCAGGTCGCACACGTCCACCCCGTCCGTTCGCGCATGGTCCAGCGCCGCTTGCAGCAGCGGCCCCGGCATAACGCCCGGCTCCAGCAGCGCGTCCAGGTGGTCCGTGGTGCCGGCGCCGATGGGCAGCAGCTTGCGGACCCCCGGCTCGTCCAGCCGGTACAGCGGCAGCACCCCCGCGAGCCGTCCGTCCGTCCGCCGGACCGCCACCCGTGGCGCCCCGGTGCCGAAGTGCCGCCACCACGGCAGCAGCCAGGCCGGGCTGGCGAACGGCGAGGCGCCCGGCACCCGGCGCCACAGCGCCTCCCATTCGGGCGCCAGCGCCAGCAACGCCGCGTCGCTGTCCAGCAAGGCGACCCCGGTCATGCGGTCGCAGCGACGCGCGCCAACGTCTGGTAACGGTCGAGGTAGGCGGCGGCCATGCGCTCGTTCGAGAAGCGGCGCCGGGCGGCGTCGCGGCAGGCGGCGGGGTCGATCCGGTCCACCCGGCGGATCGCGTCGGCCATGCCGTCCACGTCATCGACCAGGAAGCCGGTGCGCCCGTCCTCCACCACCTCCGGCAACGCGCCGCGGCCGAAGGCGATGACCGGGGTGCCGCAGGCCGCCGCCTCCATGGCGACGAGCGAGCTGGTCTCGGCCACCAGGCTCGGCACCAGCAGGCAGCGCGCGGCGGCGAGCAGGCGGCGTTTCCGCACGAAGCCGACCGGGCCGAGGTAGCGGCGGCGCCGGTCGAGGCGGGGCAGGATCTCGGTGCGGAAATAGTCCTGGTGCGCCGGGTAGGGGAACACGTCGCCGGCCAGCAGCATCGGCGCATCGGCCGCCCGCGCCGCGTCCAGCGCCAAATGCAGGCCCTTCTCCGGGCACACCCGCGCCAGGGTGAGCGCAAAGCGGCACTTGCGCGGATGCACGGCGCCGAGCCGCGCCACCGGCACCCCGTTCGGGATCGGCGGCAGCACCTGCGGGCCGGGCGGCACGCCGCGCATCTGGCTCTCGGACACGCCGTGCACCCAGGTGTCCCCGCGGGGCGGCGCGAGCGCCTCGGGCGGGTACCAATCGAGCGGTAAATGCAGCGTGGCCAGCATCGGCGGGCCTGGCGGGGGAAGGTAGGAGTAGAAATCCAGCCCGTGCATGTGGACGACATCGACGTGCTCGCGCCGCAGCACGGCGGCGGTGAGGGCGCGGATCGCGTCCTGCCGGGCGGAGTGGATGGCGTCGGTGATCGGGGCGTCGGTCGGCGGCGCCGGGAAGGCCAGCAGCTCGCCCGCCACCTGCGATCCTGCGCAGGCGATGACGATGCTGCGGTGGCCCGCCGCCGCCAGCGCGTGGTCGAGGCTGCTCAGCACCTGTTCCGACCCGCCCACCGAATCGATGCCGACCGGGGCCAGCGGGTAGGCGATGTTGAGGACCGTCAGGCGCCGCATCGGGCCTCCCGCGCCAGGGCGCGCCAGCGTTCGCCGGTCATGCTCCACCCCCATTGCTCGTAGTTCAGCCGGCCCGGCAACGGCGGCTGCGTGAAGTCGTAGTGGGGCGCCGGGCGGAACAGCTCCCGGTCGGCGCCGAAGGCCGCGAGCGTCCGGGCCTGGGTGCGGAAGCAGGCGAACATCGCCCGTTTCCGCGTCCGCTCGGCGTCCGTGAGGGTGATCACCGTGGGTTCGGGACCCGGCAGGAACCGTCCGGTCAGCAGCGCGCCCGCCGGGTCGGCATGGTAGCCCGCGAACTCCAGCACCGGGCGGCCCCCGGCGGCGGCGTGCACGGCGAAGGCGGTGGCGTCGTGGTCGGGGTGCCCGCCCTCGTAGGCGTGGGTCATCACGGCCTCGATCCCGTGCGCGTCGAACAGGCGGGACAGCGCGCGGGCGAGTGCCGGCATGTGGAAGCTGGCGTCCTGGTCCACGATGCCCAGCGCCACCAACTCCGGCGCCGCGCCCGCAACGTCCAGCGCCGCCATAAGCTCGCCGCGCCGGGCTGCGGCATAGCCGGCGGGCGCGTCGAACCCCGCTACGGCAACGTCCGCCAGCACCCGCGGCGCCCCGTCGGTCACGTGCACCAGCAGCAGGCCCGGCAGCAGGTGAAGGCTGGCGCCTGCGGCAATCGTCTCGTCGTCCGAGTGCGCCACGACCAGCGCCACCCGGGCGTCCACCGGCCGCCGCGCCGCCAGGCCGCGCAGGACGGCCTCCATGCCGTCAGCCGGCCGCGGCGCGCATCGGCACGGCGTCGTTCGCCCGGCCCGGCGCATAGCGGCGGATCATCGCGGCGCAGAACTCGGCGAACTCCTCGGGATGGGTGGGCACGGCGGTGTGGTGCGGCCACTGGCCCTTGTGCTCCGGCGTGAAGCAGAAGGTGGCGGTGACGCTGAACCCCTCCAGCGCGCGCATCTGCCGGTCGAACCACGCCTCCGCGCCGGGCCGGAACCAGTCGGCCCAGCTCAGCCCGGTGCGCAGCGTGGTCACGCCCATGTCCCGCATATGGCGCACCGCGTCGTCCAGCCGATGGTCCTCGAAGTGGAACCATTGGCACAGGCCGATCTCCGGGGTGAACTCGTGGAACAGGCGGGCGGCGCGCTTCGGCCGCCCGTGCTCGTCCAAGAGGCCCATGTGGAAATGCCGGTAGTAGCTGCTGCCCTCCGCTTCCCGGTGCCGGGTGGTGGCGGGCCAGGCGGCGGGAAGGTCATACAGGCTGTACCAGTGGATGCGCTCCGGACGCTTCGGGCCGAGGCCCAGCAGCAGTTCCGCCGTGCGGCGCAGGCCCCATTCCTGCACCTCCTCCGCGCCGAAGGTCGAGATGCCGACCTCGCTGACCCAGAGCGGCAGGTCGGTCACGGCGCGGATGCTGTCGAGCTTCGCCGGCCACTCGTCGAGCATCCAATGGTTCCAGTCGAGCGGGAAGCCGTGCACCGCCACCGCGTCCAACTCGGCCAACGCCCCATGCCCTTGCAGCACCCGGATGAAGTCGGGATCGATCGGGCTGATGCCGCCGAGCACGCGCGGCAGGCCCGGCGCCTCCGCCGCGATGGCCTGGCCGGCCAGCCTGGCCATGCGGGCGAAGGTGGCCCAGCCCGGGTCGTTCTCGAAGTCCCAATGCGACTTGTTGTTCGGCTCGTTCCAGATCATCGCGGCCTCGATCATGGCCGGGCCTCCTT
>CAXTTB010000477.1:0-3420 GCA_964246905.1 uncultured Acetobacteraceae bacterium
GTACAGCGCCCCCGGCGTCGTGCCGCCCAGGCGTTGCATAAGCATGTCATCGGAGTCCCATCGCTCGGCGTCCAGCAGCACGGCGGGCGGCACCAGCACCGCGCCGGGCGCCAAGGCCGGGTCGAGGCCGCCCGCAAGGCCGAAGCTGACCAGGCCGGACACGCCGCATTCCACCAGGCGCTGCGCTGCCGCCACGGCATCCTCGGCCCGGCCACCGCCGGCCTCGACCAAGACGCCGAGGCGCCGGGCGACCCGCGCCTCCGCCTCAAGCCCGGTGACGATGCCGACTGAAGGGGGGCCGACTGAAGCGGGGCCGACCGGGTACCCCAGCGTTCAGAACCCGAAGCTGACCCGGCGGCTGTTGCCGTGCCGCAGGTTGCGGAACCGCGCCAGCGCCAGCAACGGGAAGAACAGCCGGTAGCCGTGGTAGCGCAGGTAGAACACCCGGGGGAATCCCACGGCGGTGTAGGGCAGCTCGTCCCACTCGCCGTCCTCCCGTTGGGTGCGGGCCAGGTACTGCGCGGCGCGGTCCACGGCCGGGCCGGTCTCGCCGGCCGCCATCAGGCCCAGCATGGCCCATGCGGTCTGCGACGGCGTGCTGGCATGGTAAACGCCGGGGGGCGCGCTGGCGGCGTAGCTTTCCTCGTCCTCGCCCCAGCCGCCGTCGTCGCGCTGCCGGGTCAGCAGCCAGTCGCGGCCACGCCGCACCGCTGGGTCGTCATGCGGCAGCCCGGCGGCGTTCAGCGCGCACAGCACGGACCAGGTACCGTAGATGTAGTTGGTGCCCCACCGCCCGAACCAGCTCCCGTCCGGCTCCTGGTCGGCGCGGAGGTAGGCGATGGCGCGGGCCATGGCGGGTTCGTCCGTCCCATGCCCGAGCTGCGCCAGGAACGACACGCAGCGCGCGGTCACGTCGGCGGTCGGCGGGTCCAGCAACGCGCCGTGGTCGGCGAACGGGATGTGGTTGAGGAAGTCGTGGTTGTTGTCCGCGTCGAACGCGCCCCAGCCGCCGTTGCGGCTCTGCATCCCCAGAATCCAGTCCCGGGCGCGGTTCACGTTGCCGGCGTGGGCCGGGTCGCCGTTGCGGTGCAGCAGCATCCCGACCACGGCGGTGTCGTCCACGTCGGGGTAGTGCGCGTTCTCGTACTGGAACGCCCAGCCGCCCGGCGGCGCATGGGGCCGGGACAGCGCCCAGTCGCCGCGCAGCACCGTCACCTGCCGCTCCGCGAGCCAGGCGCAGGCGGCGTCGATGCCCGGCGTCGCGGCGCCCTCCGCCTCCGCGACGGCGTGGCCTGCGAGGCTCGTGTCCCAGACCGGCGACAGGCAGGGCTGGCAGTACGCCTCCGTGTCCGTCACCACCAGCAGCTTGCGTACCGCGCGCCAGGCCGTGGCCGCGTCCGGGTGCTCGGGGCGATAGCCGAGCGCGTCGAACATCATCACGGTGTTCGCCATGGCCGGGTAGATGGCGCCGAGGCCGTCCTCGCCGTTCAGGCGCTCGGCCACGAAGGCCACCGCGTCGTCGATGGCGTGGGCGCGGACCCTTTTGGGGAACGCCGGCTCGACGGCGCGGACGACGCTGTCCACCACCTTGAACAGATGGCCCCAGGCGGAGCGGTATGGGCCGCGTATCCAGCCGCGCACCTGCTCGGGCGGCGTGCAGAACAGCTCCGGCACCTCGACCCGCTGCGGGTTGCGGGCGCGCGGGCGCAGCGCCATCAGCACGAGCAGCGGCACCAGCACGGTGCGGGACCAGTACGACACCTTGGACAGGTGGAAGAAGAACCACTGCGGCAGGTGCATGATCTCGACCGGCATGACCGGCACGGCCCGCCAGGGCACCTGGCCGAACAGCGCGAGCTGGATGCGGGTGAACACGTTGGTCCGCTCCGCCCCGCCGGCCGCCAGGATGGCGACGCGGGCACGGGCCATGTGCGGGGCGCTGGGCAGGTCGCCGATGGCTTTCAGCGCGTAGTACGCCTTCACGCTGGCCGAGAGGTCGAACGGCCCGTCATGGAACAGCGGCCAGCCGCCGTGCCCGCCCTGGATGCGCCGAAGGTACACTCCAATTTTTTCTTGCAGTGGAGCGTCGATTCGGTCCAAGTAGTGCTCGAGAAGCACGTACTCGGCGGGAATCGTCGCGTCGGCCTCCAGTTCGAACACCCAATGCCCGTCGGGACACTGCTGCCCCGCAAGGGCCGCGGTGGCGCGGTGGATGGCATACTCAAGGGCGTCGTCCTCAAGCTGATAGGCGTAAGGGCGGGTCAGGCTTTCGCTCGGCATAGGGTCCTGTCGGCTTGGGTCACGCGGCTAGAAGTGCGGATGCTGCATTGCAACCTGATCTGATGGCACCTTCGATGGTCGCCGGCAAGCCGGTGGCTGTCCAGTCCCCAGCCAAGGCCAGGTTCGTCCAGCGGGTCCGGGCCGCGGGGCGCCGCCGGTCCTGCTCGGGCGTCGCCGCGAAGGTCGCGCGCTTCTCCTTCACCACGCGCCATGCCGGCATGGCGTCCGGCAGGCGCAGCACGGCGCGCACGTCATGCCAGACCTCCGCCGCCAGCGCCTCCGCCGGCGCGTCCGCCCGGTGGTTGCCGGCGCTGATGGTCACGCTGACCACGCCGGGCTTGACGAACACCCATTCCGCCGTGCCGCCGATCAGCCCGGTGAACCCGGCCTCCCCCGGGTCGGCGTCGCAGCGGAAATGCACGTTCAGGATGGCCTCGAACCTGTCCGGCACCACCAATCCCGGCAGCAGCGTCGCGGCAACGGAGGCCGGGACCGCCACGACCACCGCTTCGCCCTCCGCCACCGCCTGGTCGCCGATGGCCGCCACCCGGCCGTCCGTGAAGCCGAGTGCGCCGATCCGGCGCCCGAGCCGCACCTCCGCGCCGCGGGCGGCGAGCCAGGCCACCGCCGGGTCGATGAAGCTCTCGGACAGCCCGTCGCGCGGAAAGGCCGGGATGCAGGCGGCGCCGCCGAGCGCCAGGCTTTCCTCCATCACGGCGCCCAGCAGCGTGGCGCTGGCCGTGTCAGGCGGCGTGTTCAGCGCCGCGATGGCGAGCGGCTCCAGCAGGCGGCGGTACAGCTCGCCCGGCTGCGAGCCATCGGGCCGCAGCACGGCGGCCACTGTGGCATCCGGGCCACGGCGGCGCAGCATCGCGACCGGCAGGAACTCCCGCAGCCGCGCGCCGGGCACCCGGCGGCCACGGCTGAGCAGCCACCAGGGCAGCCGGCCTAGACTCGGGCGCACGGTCCACCGCTCGCCGTTGGCCAGGTCCATGAACGGGAACACCGGCGCGCCCGGCCCGGCCATGGTGCCGCGCGCGCCCACCCGGTCCAGGAAGGCATAAGCGCCGCGGTTGCCGGACAGCAGCAGGTGGTTGCCGTTGTCCAGCCGGCAGCCCCGCTCGCGGTCGAAGTAGGAGC
>CAXTTB010000478.1:0-3410 GCA_964246905.1 uncultured Acetobacteraceae bacterium
GTCGGCTGCGTCAGGCGCAGCTCCCGCGCCGCCGCCGACAGGCTGCCGGCGCGCAGCACGGCCAGGAACGCCCGCCAAAGGTGCCAGTCCGGTTCGGCCATGCGTTTCCGTATAGCGGACCGCCGCCGTCTCCCGATAGGCGTTGGGCAACGGCACGACCATCCTCCGATACGGTGCAACGGGAGAGATGGCGATGGATAAGGCAAAGCGGGCGCTGGTGACGGGTGCCACGGGCGGGGTAGGGGGCGAGGTCGCGTCGGCGCTGCTGCGGCACGGCTGGCAGGTGCGCGGCCTGGCGCGCGACCCGGCGAAGGCTGGGCGGTCCGGTCCTGACGGGATCGAATGGGTGGCCGGGGACGCCATGGCCGAAGCCGACGTCCTCGCCGCCGCGCAAGGCGTGAGCGTGGTGTTCCACGGCGCCAACCCGCCGGGCTACCGCAACTGGCGCGGCCTCGCGATCCCCATGCTCCGCCATGCGGTCGCCGCGGCCGAGGCCGCCGGGGCGCGGCTGATCTACCCCGGCAGCCTTTATGTCTATGGCCCGGACGCCGGGTCCGTGGTGGTGGAGGACGCGCCGCAGCGCCCCCGCACCCGCAAAGGGCGCGTCCGCGTCGAGATGGAGGAGATGCTGCACGACGCCGCCGCCCGGGGGCTGCGCACGCTGGTGGTGCGCGCGGGCGACTTCTTCGGGCCGCGGGCGCCGAGTTCCTGGGTCAGCACCGTGCTGCTCGGCGGCGGCAAGCCCCTGCGCCGGGTGGTCACGCCGGAGCGCCCGGGGACCGTCCACGCATGGGCCTACCTGCCGGACCTCGCGGAAACCATGGCGCTGCTGGCGGACCGGGAAGCGTCGCTGCCGGCCGAGGCGCGGCTGCACTTCGGCGGGCACACCCTGCAAGGGCGGGCGATGGCGGAGGCGGTGCGGCGCGTGGAGGGGGGCAGCTTGCCGATCCGCCCGTTCCGCTGGCTGCCGGTCTATCTCGGGGCGCCCTTCGTCACCTTCCTGCGCGAGGTGATCGAGATGCGCTACTTGTGGCAGGTGCCGCTCCGCCTGGACAACACGCGCCTGGCGGCACTCCTCGGCCAGGAACCGCACACGCCGCTCGACGCGGCGGTGCGCGCCAGCCGCGACGCCCTCCGGGCCAGTACGGTGACGCATTGACAGCCTTGTGCGTTCGCGGGCAGGCAGCATGTGGAAGGTGGTCCGGGCATGGGAGCCATGCCGGGAACTCCCGCCGCCGCCGGCGCGTCCCGGAGTATGATCCGTCAAACGCCTGATGGGACAGCATGAGCCAGACATCGACCGATCCGAGCACCTTGGCGACAGCGCCGGCTGTCCCCCGGGCCAACCTGGCGGCCGGAATCCTGGTGGCGATCAGCCTGTCGCACCTCTTGAACGACCTCATGCAGTCGCTGGTGCCGGCGGTGTATCCCATCCTGAAGGCGAAGTTCTCGCTCGACTTCGGCCAGGTCGGGCTGATCTCGCTGACGTTCTATCTGACGGCCTCGCTGCTGCAGCCGGTGGTGGGGGTCGTCACCGACCGGCGCCCGATGCCGTTCTCGCTGGCGGTGGGCATGGGTTCGACTTTGGCCGGCCTGCTGCTGCTGTCGGTCGCGGGCAGCTTCCAAACCATCCTGCTGGCGGCGGGGCTGATCGGCCTTGGCTCCGCGGTGTTCCACCCGGAGTCCTCCCGCGTCGCCCGCATGGCGTCGGGCGGGCGGCACGGCCTGGCGCAGTCGGTGTTCCAGGTGGGCGGCAACGCCGGGTCGGCGGTCGGGCCGCTGCTGGCCGCCTTCGTGGTGGTGCGGCGCGGGCAGTCGAGCATCGCCTGGTTCTCGCTCATGGCGCTGCTGGGAATGGCGGTGCTGGCGATGGTGGGGCGCTGGTACCGCAGCCGGGTCGCGGAGCGGCGCCGCGCGCCGGCGGCGGTCCCAGCCGGGCTGTCGCTGTCCCGGGCGCGGGTGTCCGCCTCGGTCGCGATCCTGCTGCTGCTGATCTTCTCCAAGTACTTCTACATGGCCAGCCTGAGCACGTACTACACGTTCTATTTGATCGAGCACTTCGGCGTGGCAGTCGATACGGCGCAGTTGCTGCTGTTCGTGTTCCTGGGATCGGTTGCGGTCGGCACCGTGGTGGGCGGGCCGCTCGGCGACCGCTTCGGGCGCAAGCGGGTGATCTGGGCGTCGATCCTCGGCGTGCTGCCGTTCACCCTCGCTTTGCCGCACGCCGACCTGCTGTGGACGACGGTCCTGACCGTGCCCATCGGCCTGATCCTGGCGAGCGCGTTCTCGGCGATCCTGGTGTACGCGCAGGACCTCCTGCCCGGGCGCGTGGGCCTGGTGGGCGGCCTGTTCTTCGGCTTCGCCTTCGGCATGGGCGGGCTTGGGGCGGCGGTGCTGGGGCGGCTCGCGGACGCGACCAGCATCGAGCATGTGTACGCGCTGTGCGCCTACCTTCCCGCCATCGGGCTGCTGACCGCCCTGCTGCCCGACACGCGGCGGGTCGCGGCCCAGGTGCAGGCCGCGCGCTGAGTTTTGGAAACCTGCGCAGGCCAAACCCTCAGAGGCCCGGTGCAACCATGTCCCGCAGCAGGTGCGGCGCCGCATGGACCAGCCTGGCCGTGTAGTCCTGCCGCGGGTGCTCGATCAGCGCGCCCGCCGCGCCGAGTTCGACCAACCGCCCCCCTTGCAGCACCGCGATCCGGTCGGCCAGGTAGCTCACGCAGGCGAGGTCGTGGCTGATGAACACCATCGCCAGGCGCCGGTCCCGCGCCAGGTCCTTGAGCAGGTTGAGCAGCGTCGCCTGGGTGGACACGTCCAGGCTGGACGTCGGCTCGTCCAGCACCAGCACCTCCGGCTCGGCCGCCAGGGCGCGGGCGATGGCCACCCGTTGCGCCTGCCCGCCGGACAGCGAGCCGGGGCGGCGGTCCGCGAGCGCCGGGTCGAGGCCGACGGAGCGCAGCAGCGCCGCGACGCGCGAGAGCCGCGCCGCCTTCGGCTGCCCGGCCAGGCGCAGCGGCTCGGCGATGCTCTCGCCCACCCTCATGCGCGGGTTCAGCGACTCGCGCGGGTCCTGGAACACCACCTGGATGCGCCGCCGCTGCCGGCGCAACGCCCCGCCGCGCAGCCCGGAGAAGCCGACGCCGCCCAGCGTCACCGCGCCCTCGTAGCCGACCATCTGCAGGATCGCGCGCCCGAGCGTCGATTTGCCGGAGCCGCTCTCGCCGACGACGCCCAGGCACTCGCCCTGGCCGAGCTGGAGCGAGATGCCGTCCACCGCCGCCAGCCCGGCGCCGTAGCGCACCGTCAGCCCGGCCACGCCGAGCAGGACCGGGCTGGCTTCGGCCCGACCGCGCGCAGGCGGAGCCGCGGCCACGGCCTCCTCGATGGCGCCCGACTGCGGGAAGCGGCAG
>CAXTTB010000479.1:0-217 GCA_964246905.1 uncultured Acetobacteraceae bacterium
GCGGTGGGGGGCGTCGCCGCCGGGGCAGGGGCCAACCTGGCGCTGGCCTGCGACGTCGTGCTCGCGGCGCAGTCCGCCCGGTTCATCCAGTCCTTCGTCCGCATCGGCCTGGTTCCCGAGGTGGGCACGGCCTCTTGCCCCCGCCAATGCGGGCTGCGGCGGATGGCGCACGGGTGCCGGCTTCGATGGCGCCGGGTTCTTTGCTCAGCCGGGCGGC
>CAXTTB010000479.1:236-3409 GCA_964246905.1 uncultured Acetobacteraceae bacterium
GTCCACCCCGCCCTCCGCCCCCCCCGGCCGGGCCCCCGCCCCGGGCGCCACCCCCCCCGGCCCCCGCCGGCCCGGCCCCGCCCGCGCCCGCGGCATGGCGCTCCTGGGCGAACCCGTCAGCGGGGCGCAGGCCGAGGCCTGGGGCCTGGTCTGGCGCACCCTGGCCGACGACGAGCTGCTGCCGGAGGCGGAACGCATCGCCGCACTCCTCGCGGCCCAGCCCGCCGGGGCGGTCGCCCGGATCAAGCGGGCGCTGAATGCGTCTGCGGCCAACACGCTGGACGGCCAGCTCGACCTGGAGCGCGACTTGCAGCGGGAGTGCGGCGCGTCAGCCGATTTCCGCGAGGGCGTGCAGGCCTTCCTGGAGAAACGGCCCGCCCGGTTCGGACCGGCATGACGACGATGGGCGCCGATGCTGGCTGACCTGGCCCCGCGCCCCGGCGACCTCGACCCCATCGAGACCGCGTCGCGCGACGAGATCGCCGCCCTGCAGCGCCGCCGCATGGCCGGGACGCTGCGCCACGCCTATGCGAACGTGCCGCATTACCGCCGGGCGTTCGATGCCGTGGGCGTGCATCCCGACGACTTCCGCGACCTGCCGGACCTGTCGCGCTTCCCGTTCACCACCAAGGCTGACCTCCGCGCCCACTACCCGTTCGGCATGTTCGCCGTGCCGCGGGAGCAGGTAGCGCGCATCCATGCCAGCAGCGGCACCACCGGCAAGCCCACCGTCGTCGGCTACACGCAGGCCGACCTGGACGTGTGGGCGGAGGTCATGGCGCGCTCCATCCGCGCCGGCGGCGGGCGGCCCGGGATGCGGGTGCACGTCGCCTACGGCTACGGCCTGTTCACCGGCGGCCTCGGCGCGCATTACGGGGCGGAGCGCCTGGGCTGCACGGTGATCCCGGTGGGCGGCGGGCAGACCGAGCGGCAAATTCAGCTCATCCAGGACTTCGCCCCCGACATCATCATGGTCACGCCGAGCTACATGCTGGCCCTGCTCGACGGCTTCCGCGCGGCCGGCGTCGATCCGCGCGGCACCTCCCTCCGCGCCGGCATCTTCGGCGCGGAGCCGTGGACCAACGCCATGCGGGCGGAGATCGAGCGGGACTTCGACATGCACGCCGTCGATATCTACGGCCTGTCGGAGGTCATGGGACCTGGCGTCGCCAGCGAGTGCGTGGAGACCAAGGACGGGCTGCACGTCTGGGAAGACCACTTCTACCCCGAGGTCATCGACCCCGAGACCGGCGCCGTGCTGCCGGACGGGGAGGCCGGCGAGCTGGTGTTCACCTCGCTGACCAAGCAGGCCACCCCGGTGGTCCGCTACCGCACCCGCGACCTCACCCGCCTGCTGCCCGGCACGGCGCGCTCGATGCGCCGCATGGGGAAGGTGACGGGCCGCAGCGACGACATGCTGATCGTGCGCGGCGTCAACGTGTTCCCGACGCAGGTCGAGGAGCTGGTGCTGGAGCGGCCCGAGCTGTCCGGCCACTACCAGATCGAGCTGACGCGGGCGGGCCGCCTAGACGAGATGCTCGTCCGCGTCGAGGCGCGGCCCGAGGGGTTCGGCGCGTCCGACGCCGGGGCCGCCCTGGCGCTGGCGGTCAAGGAGCGCGTCGGCGTCTCCGCCCGGGTCGAGGTGCTGCCGCCCGGCGGCATCGAGCGCAGCCTCGGCAAGGCCCGCCGGGTCATCGACCGGCGGCCCAGAGGCGTCTGACCCCGGCTGCCCGAGCGCCGCCCGCGCCTCCGCCACCGCCCGGCGCTGCCGCTCAACTAAGCCAGGGCCGTCGCCGAGCACGGACCGCATGTGCCGGTGCATCCGCGACACCTCGTCCAAATGGCGCGGCACGGCCAGGCGGTGGGTGACGCTCGCGGCATGGCGGCGGTGGGCGTTGAGAGGCCGGGCGACGTAGGCGACGCTGCCGCCCTGGGACAGCACCTCCGCGTACAGGCGCCAGTCGCCGGCCATGGCGAACCCGGCCAGCTCGGCGCCGCAGCGCCGCAGCGCCGCCTGCAGGGCCGTCCGGCGCCACAGCACGGCGCTGGCGTTCAGGATCAGGTTGCGCGCCGACAGGCATTCGCGGAGGAAGTCGCCGGCGGGGAACACGCCGTCCTGCGCCAGCATCGGCGCCCCGGCCTCCGCGTAGTAGCCCTGGTGGTCCGGCCACATTGCCGCGCCGCCGGCGTCCATCGCGCGGCTGTCGCTGAACGCCAGCACCGCGTCCGGCGCGTCTTCCAGCGCCCGGCACAGCGCCGCGAGGAAGCCTGGGTCCGCCGCGTCGTCCGCCTCGGCGATCCAGAGCCATTCGCTCCGCGCCAGGTCCGCCGCCCGGCGCCACTGCTTGAACACCGAGCCGGAGTTGCTGGCCCCCGCCAGCCACCGCACGCCGCGCCCGGCCGCCGCGGCCGTGTCCCGCACCACCGCAGCACTCCCGTCCGTCGAGGCGTCGTCCAGCACGATCACCTCGGACACCGGGTGGGTCTGCGCGAAGATGCTGCCCAGGCGCTGCTCCAAGTACTGCGCGTAGTTGTAGTTCGGCACCACGACCGAGACCTCCGGCGTGCCGGGGTCGGCGAGCCGCAGCAGGCGGTCGGCGTAGCCGTCCCAACTGAAGCACCGCCGCGCCGTCTGGGCCAGGCGCTCGCGGGCGTCCGGGCGGGTCTGCAAGGCGAGCGCCCGCATCTGCCGCACCATCTCCGCCGCGTCGCCCAGCGGCACGGCGACGCCCGCGCCGAACTCGCGCAGCAGGTCCGGCGTGCCGCCGCTCTCCTCGAACGCGACGCACGGCACGCCGGCGGACATGGCCTCCAGCACCACGGAGGGGAACGGGTCCTCCCGCGAGGTCAGCAGGAACACGTCGGCGCAGGCCAGCCAGTCCGCCCCGTCCGCGCAGTATGGGATGTGGTGGAAGGTGCCCGCCGTTTCCGCCGCCGCGATCTCGGCCCCCAGGTAGGCCAGCACCTGCGGGTCGATGTCGCCGACCCAGAGCAGGTGGATGCCGGGGTCGGCGGCCTGCGCCAGGCGCCAGGCCTGCAGGAACAGGTCGAAGCCCTTGCGGAGGTCGGCGTAGCCCAGGCCCACCGCGAGCAGCGCGCCCTCCGCCAGCCCGAGCCGTTCCCGCATCGCCGCCGCCGCACCTGGCGCCACGGATACCGGGCGGTACAACCCC
>CAXTTB010000480.1:0-3399 GCA_964246905.1 uncultured Acetobacteraceae bacterium
CGGACGGCGCCACCAGGGCCGCGTCCTGGCCTGGGCGACCCGGGCGCCGGGCCGCCGCCGGCGCGTCCTGGCCCAGCCCGGCCAGCACGGGCGGCGCCAGCCATGCCATCGCCAGCAATGCCCCGAACGCGGACAGCACCGCCGCGTCCGCCGCCCCGCGCACGAGGACGAGGGCAAGCCCGCCCTCGATGGGGAACATCGCCAACATGCGCCTATCGACCTTTACGGCGCGACGGTGAAGGTGAAGCTGCCTTCGGTCTTGTGGGTGTCCACCGAGGTCGCGTGCCAGGCCACGCTGTAGGTGCCGGGCGGCAAGGCGCCGAGGCTGACCGCCAAGTGCTTGCCGTCGCCGGCGACGACGTGGAGGTCGCGCTTGTCCACCTGGGCGCCGGCCGCGTCCGTGACCGCGACGGTGCTGAACCGCGGCTCGACGGCCTCGCTGAACGTCAGGTCCACCTGCGCCGGCGCGCTGCGGACCGTCCCGCCCACCGGCGGCTCGGCCTCGCGGAGGTGGGCATGGGCTTGGGCAAGGCTGGGCAGGATCAGGCCGGGCAGGCTCAGGAGGAGCGTGGCGGCGGCCGTGCGAAGGGCGGGGATGCGAAAAGTGGCGTTCATGATGCTTCTCCAGGTCAATAGCTGAGCAGCGGCTTGCCGAGGCTGTTGGGGAACAGGTCGTCGAAGAACAGGTGCAACTGGGTGATCACCCCCGCGAACCGCCCGGACGCGCGGTTGGCCGGGATCAGCGCCTCCAGCCCCACCTGGAAGCTGTCGGCGCCGTAGATCACGCCGGGCGCCACGACGAGCTGGGTGCCGAGGTTGCTGGGGCTGGACGCGGGGGAGGACCAGGCGACCTCCACCAAGGGGGTCAGCCGGTTGACGAACTCCGGCAGGCCCAGGTCGCGCACCTGGGATTGCAGGTAGGGCAGGCTGTACTGCAGGGACAGCCCGCCGACCCAGCGGTTGGCGTAGCCGGTGTTGAACTGCTGCGCCGCGATCCCCGTCACGCCGGTCGTGCTGTTGGCGAGCAGGTCGGACGGCGCCGCGCCGACGGCCTTCAGCTTCTTGTCGGCGATGGTGTAGCCCACGGTGCCGGTGATGGCGAAGGGCCGCAAGGCGGGCACCGGCACGTCGCCGAAGCCCTTGCCGAAATAGGCCGTGGGCGTGGTGCTGCCGAACTGGTCGGCGCCGATGTGCGCCGTGCCGGTGCGGGCCAGCTCGCGGATCACGCCGAGCGACAGGATGGCCTCGTGCGGGGCGTTGACCCAGGCCTGGTACTTCAGGAACACGTTGAGGTTCTGGAAGCCGGTCTGCGTCTTGCCGAACTGCGCCGTGCGGACCGTGGTGCCGCCGTTGACGCCGATGCCCAGGTGCTCGGTGATGCGCTTATCCAGCTCCCCGGCGACATTGTACTGGTAGCCGTGCCCGGTGTCCGGGTCGTCCGGCTGCTGCTGGACGCTGAAGGTGGGGAGGGAGGCCTCGTCGGCGACGCCCGGGTCGTCGATGGTGAGCGTCACGGGGAAGACGCGGGCGCCGGCGATGGCATGGGCGTGGGCGTCCGGGCCACCAGGCAGGGCGGACAAGCAGGCGGCGGTGGCCGCCGCAAGGGTCGTGCGGGTCATGAAGCGTGGTCCTGGCATGGAGAACGGGAGCAGCGGCGCACAAGGCGCTGCCGCCTGAGCAAAACCCCGGTCAGGCCAGGCTGGGTGGTCCGGTGGGATACGTGGCCGCAAGCACGGCCGGAGCCGGCGGTCCACGCGCGGGCGGCGGCAGCGCCTGTCGGGAGGCCAGCGTGGCTGGCGGCGCCGGCACTCCCGAGGTCGGGACGGGCAGCGCCGCGGCTGCCGCGAGCGCATGGCAGGCGGGGCACAGCGCGCACTGCATCCCGTGGTGCGCGCGGCCCGCCGGTGCCCCGTCGTCGGAGCTGCCGGGTGCGCCCGAATGGCAGATCGGAAGATCGCCGGAGGGCGATGCAAGGAGGTCCGGAACCGAAGGCGCCGCCCGGGCGGATAGGGCCGGGCCAAGCGCGATCTGGCCAAGCAGCGCCAGCACGGCCATCAGCAAGCCGAGGGCGGAGCAGCGCGGGCCAGGGTGGCGCAAAGGTCTCATCGCAGCCGCAAAGATAGCACGTCGGCGCACCAAGACCAGCCGGCGTTCGCGGTCCATGCAGCCGGGCCGGCGGGGATTTGAGTCAGCGGCGGGCGCCTGGGACCACGGCGGGCATGGTCTCCAGCCCGGGCCTTGGCTACCCTGCGGCCGTCCCCCGTGCCCGAGGCCGACCCACCATGCCCACCTTGCTGAAACGACTGCTGGACAAACAGCCCGGCGGCCTGCGCCGTTCCATCATCGGCATCTATGCCCTGCTGGTCCTGGGCAACCTGGCCGCGTGGGGCTGGGCCGTGCTGGTGTTCCGGGAGCATCCCGTCCTGCTCGGCACCGCGCTGCTGGCCTACGGCTTCGGCCTGCGGCACGCGGTGGATGCCGACCACATCGCGGCCATCGACAACGTGACCCGCAAGCTGGCGCAGGAGGGCCAGCGCCCGGTCAGCGTCGGCCTCTATTTCGCCATCGGGCACTCGGCCGTCGTGGTGCTGGCCGCCGCCGGGGTCGCCGGCGCGACGACCGCCCTCGCCGGCTCCTTCGGGCAGTTCAAGGCGGTCGGCGGGATCATCGGCACGGGCGTCTCGGCCTTGTTCCTGTTCGCCATCGCCGCCGCCAATGTCGCGGTGCTGCGCGCCGTGTGGCGGACCTTCCGGCATGTGCGGGGCGGGGGCCGCTACGTGGACGAGGACTTCGACCTGCTGCTGAACAGCCGCGGCCTGCTCGCCCGGCTGTTCCGGCCGCTGTTCCGGCTGATCACCCGGAGCTGGCACATGGCGCCGCTGGGTTTCCTGTTCGGGCTGGGCTTCGACACCGCGACCGAGGTGGCGCTGCTCGGCATCTCGGCGACCCAGGCGGCCCAGGGAATCCCGGTCTGGTCCATCATGGTGTTCCCCGCCCTGTTCGCGGCCGGCATGTCGCTGATCGACACGACGGACGGCATCCTGATGCTGGGCGCCTGCGAATGGGCGTTCGTGAAGCCGATGCGCAAGCTCGCCTACAACCTGGCCCTCACCGCCGCGTCCGTCGTCGTGGCGGTGCTGGTCGGAGGGGTCGAGGCGCTCGGGTTGCTGGGCGGCCAGCTTGGGCTGCAAGGGCCGTTCTGGAGCGGCGTCGGCGCCCTGAACGACAACATGGGCACCCTGGGCTTCGTCATCATCGGGCTGTTCGCCGCGGCTTGGGCCGGGTCGGTGGTCTTCTACCGCTACAAGGGCCTCGACGACATCGAGATCAGGTCGGCGCACAACTGATAAACCCCTACGCCGGTAAAACTCGGCTTTGTTGGTTGCCGATCAGGTGGGA
>CAXTTB010000481.1:0-3397 GCA_964246905.1 uncultured Acetobacteraceae bacterium
GGCATGAAGGTCGCGGCGTGATGCCGACGCTGCTGGAGATCGTCAGCCCCGACCGGCTGCTGCTGTCGCAGCCCGTCGATATGGCCGTGATCCCGGCGGCGGAGGGGGAGATGGGCGTGCTGCCGGGCCATGCGCCGATGATCGTGCTGTTGCAGGGCGGCACGATCACCTTGCATGAGGGAGGCCGTCCCACCAGCCGCCTGTATGTCAGCGGCGGCTTCGCCGAGGTCACGCCCGAACGCTGCACAGTGCTGGCCGACGAGGCGGTCCCGGTCGCAGAGGTGTCCCGGGCGGCGGCGGAGGCGCGGCTGGCGGAGGCAGATGCTGCCTACGCCGCGGCGGAC
This sequence comes from uncultured Acetobacteraceae bacterium, assembly GCA_964246905.1. Taxonomy (GTDB): domain Bacteria; phylum Pseudomonadota; class Alphaproteobacteria; order Acetobacterales; family Acetobacteraceae; genus CAHJXG01. The sequence continues at coordinate 345 of CAXTTB010000481.1, forward strand.
AAGGCGGACATCCCCGCGCTGGAGGCCGCGATGCAGCGCCAGCAGTCGGCCCGCGCCATGGTGGCCGCCGCCGGGGCGGCTTGACGTTTCGCCGACGTTGACGGCCCGCCAGGCTGAGCGTGTTGAGGTTTGTCACATTGTTGCAACACCCGGTCCGGCATGACGACGTGCAGGCAACCCATCGGTGCGCCTGCTGTTAACGCCCCCAATCTGTGGGCCTAAGTTGGCCGTTGGCACTTTGTCGAGACGGCGTGGCGTATGAAGCATTGGCGGATTGAGGACGTTCCCTGGGTTCGCTTTGACCCGGCCTTGGTTGATCCCGACATCGTCCCGCTCGTCAAGGCCGCCGCGATGGTCGAGCGGAACGGCATGGACTATGCCGTTTATCTCGGCCGCATCTTCCGGGACGACCCGGACTTCCGCGGCGCCACGGAACATTGGGCGGTCGAGGAGGTCCAGCACGGCGATGCGCTCGGCAAGTGGGCGATGCTGGCCGACCCCGGCTGGGACTTCGAGGCGGCGTTCGCGCGCTACCGCGCCGGCTACAAGCTTCCCCTCGACGCCGATGCTTCCATCCGCGGCTCGCGCACAGGCGAGCTGATCGCCCGGTGCATGGTGGAAACCGGGACCAGCAGCTACTACACGGCGCTGGCCGACGCCGCGGGGGAGCCTGTGCTGCAGCAGGTCTGCCGCCTGATCGCCGCCGACGAGTACCGGCATTTCAAGCTGTTCTATGACCACATGCGCCGTTACCTGGTGCGCGAGAACCTCAGCCTACTGACCCGGCTGCGCATCGCCGCCGGCCGGATCACCGAAAGCGAGGACGACGAGCTGGCCTATGCGTTCCATTGCGGGAACGAGCCGGAAGGCCTGGCCTACGCGCATGACCGCTGCATCGCCGCCTACATGGGCCGGGCCATGGGGTTCTACCGCCTGCGCCACATCGAGCGCAGCATGGGGATGGTACTGAAATCGGTGGGCCTGCCGCCGCGGGGCAGGATGTCCGTGGTGGGCACGAAGCTGGCCTGGACGCTGCTGCAACGGCGACGGCGCAAGTTCACGGTCGGCGATCCGGTGCCGGCCTGACGTCACGGCGCGTCGCCGAGGTTGGCATGTGGCCCTGCCGTTGCTACACCGTCGAACGATGCCGGGTTAGCTCAGATGGTAGAGCACCTGATTTGTAATCAGGGGGCCGCGGGTTCGATCCCTGCACCCGGCACCAGACTGCACGGTGCTTCGGTTCTTTCAATGCCGCCGGGCATCCGCGGGCTGCCCGCTGGTGGCGCGGATCACCGCGGCGAGCAGGCGGAGGGCGTCCGGGCCGCCCCCATCGGCCAACGCTCCCGCTTCCATCTCGGACGCGAGGCTCTCGGCCTGCCCGGCGATGGTCTCGGCGGCGCGGCTCAGCGCCTGCTCAGCCAAGGCGAGCTGCAGGTCGTCGGACAGGGCGGTCCACTGGATGGGGCGCTTGGAGGCGGGGACGGGCATGGCGGTAATCCCAGGTGACGGTTGCCGCCTATTCTCTGCTTTATAAGTTAAAACAATCCTTATAAGGCTACACGAGCGATAAAGTAACGGCCGGCAGCGGGGCGAACTGCACCGTGATCCCTGCGGGGCCGTCCAGCCAGACCGGCGGGCAGACGCTGCCCAGCATGACGACCTGCCCGGCGCGCAGCCCACCGAACGCGCGGGCCTCCTCCGACGCCGCGAGCCAAGCCAGCGCCGCCATGGGATGTCCCAAAAGGTCGGCGCCGGTGCCCGCGCCGCGCTCCTGGCCGTCCACCGACACGCTCCCGGCCAGGCTCAGCAGGTCGAGGCCGCGCCAGTCTGGGAAAGGGGCGCCCAGGATCGCCTCCGCGTGATACACTTGGTCCGCAACCAGCGTGGGGCTGCCGAGCACGTCGAGCGGGCCGTAGCGGTTCTCGACCACCTCGATGCCGGCCATCAGCTCGCCGACCGCCGCAGCGGCTTGCGCGCTGCTGCACGGGCCGGGCGGGAGATCCTGTGCCAGGACCACGGCAAGCTCGCACTCGACGCCGGGGTGCAGGAAGGACCCGAAGCTGAGCGTGCTGCCGCTGCCATGCAGCCCGGCCTCCGCCATGAACCCCGCGAGCGGCCCGGGCAGGCCCAAATACTCCTGCATCCGCCGGGCGGTCGCGCCGATCTTGAACCCGGCAGGGGGCTGCGCGCCGGACAGGCGGGCCACGGCGAGCTGGGCCGCGATCCCCTCCGTCAGGTCGCGCGGCGCGACATCGGGCGGCAGCCGGTCCAGCACGCGCCGGCTCCGCCGCACGTCCGTCAGCGCGTGGGCGGCGCGCTCCGCATCGAACGGCGCCGGGCCGGCCGTCATGGGACCCGGCTCCGCTCATAGAGCGCCACGGTCGCGGCGGCCGACACGTTCAGGCTTTCCATCAGGCCCGGCATGGCGAGGCCGGCAACCTCGTCGCAGGTGTCCCGCGTCAGGCGGCGCAACCCGGCGCCCTCCGCACCCAACACCAGCGCCACGCGCCGCTCCGCAAAGGCCGGGCCGCGCAACGGGGCGCCGCCGCTGTCCAGCCCGACGACCCAAAGCCCGGCGGATTTCAATGCTGCCAGGGTCCGGGCCAGGTTCACGGCGCGCAGCAGCGGCACCTGCTCCAACGCGCCCGAGGCGGCCTTGGCCAGCACGCCCGTTTCCTCCGGCGCGTTGCGGTCCTGGGTGATGACGCAGGCGGCGCCGAAGGCTGCGGCGCTGCGCAGCACGGCGCCGATGTTGCGGGGATCGACCACCTGGTCCAGCACGAGCACCGGCCCGGGCCGCTCCAGCACGGCCGAAAGCGCGGGCGGCGCCAGCAGGTCCGCAAGCAGCGCGCCGCCCTGGTGCACGGTGTCCCGGCCCAGCAGGTGGTCCAGCTTGGCGCGCTCCACACGTTCCACCGGCACGGGCCAGGGCTGCGGCAACCGGGCCGGCAGCGTGGCCTCCGCCTCCTCGGTCAGCAACAGGCGTTTCAGGCGACGGGCCGGGTTGGCGAGCGCCGCCGCCACGGGGTGCAGCCCGTGCAGCCAGACGCTGC
>CAXTTB010000482.1:0-3391 GCA_964246905.1 uncultured Acetobacteraceae bacterium
GCGCCGGGCACGCGGGCGGATGCGCCGCCGCTGCCGTCGGTCGCGCTGGTGGCGCTGGAAGGCGCCGGCATGGTCGTCGCCCGCGCGGCGCGCACCCGTATCTCGGAGGAGTACCGCATCGTGATCGGCCGGGTGCTCCGCGCGCTGCGCGACGACACGGGCGGCACCGCGATGGGCAACCTCGTGATGGTGACGAGCGCCCGGCCCGGGGAGGGCAAGAGCTTCAGCGCCCTCAACCTGGCCGGCAGCATCGCGCAGCACAGCACGGAGAAGGTGCTGCTCGTGGACCTCGACGCCAAGCTGCGCCCGATCTCCGCCCTGCTGGGCGTCGGCGACCGGCTGGGCTTCCACGACATGGTGGCCGACCCGACGCTCCGTCCGGAGGACGTGATCCTCCACACGGCCATCGCCAACCTGAGCGTCCTGCCGGTCGGCTCCCGGTCGGGCGAGCCGACCGACAGCACCAGCGTGCGCCCGATCATGCCGGTCATCACCCGCCTGGCCCGGCGCTTCCCCAAGCACCTCATCATGCTGGACGCGCCGCCCTGCCTGTCCACCAGCGACCCGCACACCATCGCCCCCCATGCCGGCCAGGTCGTCATGGTGGTCGAGGCCGAGCGGACCCAGCGCACGGAGGTGGAGGCGGCGCTCGACCTGGTGCGGGCGTGCCCCACGATCACCATGCTGCTGAACAAGGTCCGGCTGACCACCAGCCACACCTTCGGCGCCTACGACTACTACGGCTCCTACACCTGATCCGATGCGGGCACCTGATCCGATGCGGGCGATGCGACCCACGCGACACGTGCGCGCCCGCGGACGGCTGGCGCAGGCCGGCCTTGCCGCGGCGAGCCTCGGCGCCGGCACTGCCTGGGCGCAGCTCGGCGGCGGCTATTCCACCCTGCCCGCCACCGTGCCCGACACCCGGGTCAGCGACCTGCGCGGGCAGTTGGAGCAGTATCTCCCGGGCCTGCAGCCGCGCACCGCCGGGCCGGCGTTCCTGGCCACCGCCTCGCTCGGGGTGGATGCGGGCGTGACCGACAACGCGCTGCAGGCCCTGCGCCCGCGCCGGGCGGACGCCTTCACGACCCTCAGCCCCGCCCTGCAGGTGTCCGGCGACACCTCGCGGCTGCAGGTGAACCTGAGCTACGCCCCGCTCGCCACCCTGTATGCCCAGACGCCGAGCCAGAACCGCTTCGACCACTACGGCAACGGCACGGCGCTCCTGGCCCTGGTGCCGGAGGCGGCGTTCCTCGACCTGCGCGGCAGCGTCACCCAGGCGTCCCGCACCGGCGGCTACGGCCAGGCCAACGGCACGCTCGGCGTGAACCGCAACGACCAGGTCCAGACGGCGGCGTTCAGCGTGACGCCCTACGTCCAGCACCGCTTCGGCGGCCTCGGCACCGCCCGGCTCGGCTACTCCCTCGCGCGCACGGTCGAGAGCGGCTACGGCAGCCAGGACAGCCTCAGCAACACGCAGGCGGTCCTGTTCAACGGCTTCGGCGCCACCGGCAACCTGACGACCCAGCGGGAGCGCGCGTCCTTCGTCACCGGGGAGGACCTGGGCCGGGTCAACGACGCCGTGGCGCTGGAGGCCGTGCAGTACAACGGCGTCGGCGCCTACCGGGGCGCGCACCGCAACCAGGCCACAAACGACGTGGGCTACGCCGTCACCCGCAAGCTCACGGCGCTAGCCGGCTTCGGCTACCAGGACCTGCTGTTCAACGGCTTCCCCGGCGTGCGCGTCCGCGAGCCGATCTGGAGCGTCGGCGGGCGGATCACGGCGAGCGGGGACAGCTCTCTCACCATCACCTACGGGCGGCGGGACGGGTTCAACGCCGCCGCGGTGGACGGCGCGTTCTCCCCCACGCCCCGCACCCGGGTGTTCCTGCGCTACGCCACCGGCCTGACCACGGATACGGAGGAGCAGCAGAACCTGCTCGCGACCGCGAGCGTCGGCCCGACGGGCCTCCTGGTCGATAGCGTCACGGGGGCGCCCGTCTCCTCCAGCAGCGGGGCGTTCGGCACGCAGAACGGGCTGTACCGCCTGCGCCGCTTCTCGATCACCGGCCTGCTGCTGCTGAACCGCGACAGCGTGAGCGTCAGCCTGGAGCAGGACGACCGGCAGGGCGTGAACACGCTGCCCGCCGGCCTCTCCGGCACGGGCGCGCCGGCCACGGCCAGCAACAGCGGCGTGTTCGGGACGCTGTCCTGGGAGCACGAGCTGTCGCCGGCCATGACCGGCTCGGCGTCACTGTCCTATGGCGTGAACGACGGCAGCCTGGCGGGCGCAGCAGCCGGGTCGCAGCGGACGGTGCAGGCCAACCTCGCGCTCAACTACGCCTTCACGGAGAAGCTGGCCGGCAGCGCGCGCTATCTGTTCACCGACCGCTCGGGCGGCGCTGCGCGGGCGGGCGGCTCCGCCTACCAGGCGGGGCAGGGCCTGACCGAGAACCTGCTGCTTGTCGGCCTGCGCAAAAGCTTTTAAGCATCGTGCCGTGTACGAAACATTCTATAACCTGTCCGCGACGCCGTTCCAGCTCACGCCGGACAGCCGCTTCTTCTTCGGCAGCACCGGGCACAGCAAGGCCATCGCCCACCTGAACTATGGCCTGGCGCAGAGCGAGGGCTTCATCGTCATCACCGGCGAGGTCGGCGCGGGCAAGACCACGCTGGTGGAGTGGCTGCGCTCGCGGATGGACCCGGCGCTCTTCACCATCGCCCGCGTCAACACCACGCAGGTGTCGGAGGACGACCTGTTCCGCCTGGCGATGGCCGGGTTCGGCGTGATGAGGGACGGCGTAGCGGGGGACGGGGGCAAGGCGGCGCTGCTGCGGCGGTTCGAGGACGTGCTGCGCGCGCACGGCGCGTCCGGACGCCGCTGCCTCCTGATCGTGGACGAGGCGCAGAACCTGTCCGTCCCGGCGCTGGAGGAGCTGCGGATGCTGTCCAACCTTTCGGTGGAGGGCCGCACGCCGCTGCAAACGGTGCTGCTCGGCCAGCCGCAGTTCCGCCGCCTGCTGGCCAGCCCCAGCCTCGACCAGCTCCGCCAGCGCGTGCTGACCTCCTACCACCTGGGGCCGCTCAGCCAGGCCGAGACCCGGGCCTATATCGAGCACCGCCTCCATGCCGTCGGCTGGGCCGGCGACCCGCATTGGGACGGCGCGGCGTTCGAGGCGGTGTTCACCCATACCGGCGGCATCCCGCGCCGCATCAACCGCCTGTGCTCCCGCGTGCTGCTGTATGGCGTGCTGGAGGCGGCGCACGACATCACCGGCGCCGTGGTGGACGCGACGGCCACGGAGCTGGCGCAGGATCTTGAGGGCGGGGAGCCCGGCGCCGCGCCGCCGCCGGGCGCCCCGTCCCACGCCGGCCTGCTGGCCCTCAAGAT
>CAXTTB010000483.1:0-3384 GCA_964246905.1 uncultured Acetobacteraceae bacterium
GGGTTGCGCAAGGGAGGGGGCGGCATGGCACGGTGCCCTGCACAAGAAAACGGTTACCGCCGCCTCAGCCTGCATGGTAGGCCGGGTGCAGCCGCCATCGGGCGATTCACCAGGAGGAATGTGCCGCCTCATGACGACGGGCTTCAAGAGGTTCGGCGACTATAAGCGGGATGGGCACCTGTGGATCACTCTTTCGATGGGCGCGTATTACCCCGACATCCTCCCTCTCGCCCGCGAATTGTACAAGCCGGTCCTCGTCACCTTCGGCCACCTGGTCAGCGAGGCACACTCCTCGACCGACCTGTTCATGGCCATCTCCCGGGTGCCCGAGCAATGGATGCGCGTCCAGCTTGCGCGCGTCTTCCGCAAATACGTCAGCCCGGAGACGCCGGTCGAAATGCTCAAGCAGAAACGGAGGGCGGACCACATCTGCGAGCATTTCGGGCCGAACTTCAGGAACATAATAGAGGTCCAGAAAAGGTTTGGCGAACGGCCCATCCCGGACGAGGCGCTGTGCGCCGTCCTTTGGGAATACAAAGACAGGGGCAAGAAGGGCTACGACCTGACCGAGCGCATGTTCATCATCCTGCACCAGCAGTTTCCGGAATTGCAGCTCAGCGGCCCCGAACGGGCCGGGAGGGACGTGCAGCTCAGCACGATATTTCCCGACTACACCAAGAAGGAACGGCCCATAGACTTCCTCATCAGCGACGGGGCGGACGTCCTCGCCGTGGGCCTCGCCCGCTACGACGGCGACCGCGGCGGCGCGCAGGAGGATGATCGGACGGGGCAATACCGCGACTGCGCCTACGAAATCCTCACCTACGCCAACGCCCGCGGCCTCAAGACAAAGGTCATCTTCCTCAATGACGGACCCGGCCTGCTTCTCGGTTCCATGTGGAACGACTACGCCTTCATCGAGGATCTCTACCCAGGCCGCGTGATGGTCACGACGCTGCGGATGCTGCCTGAGCGCCTCACGCTCGACTGGCTCCGGTCCTAGAGCAAGGCACGCCCATGGCAACCGGCGTTCCCCGATCCCCCGCGCGCACGGAGGCCGACGCTTCGGCCTACCTGTCCTACCCCGGCAAGAAGCCCGCGGCCGACATCCTGCGCACCAAGGCCGGCCTTTTCGAGACCGTGCCGGCTGGCACCGGGGATGTCGGGAAGCGGCTCTATTATTCGGACAACCTGGCCGCGCTGGCCCACCTCACCCAGGACCCCGAAACCTGCGGGCAGGTCCGGCTGGTCTATATCGACCCCCCCTTCGCCACCCAAACGGTGTTCCATTCGCGAAAACTCACCCATGCCTACGAGGACGTGTTCGAAACGTTCGAGTACCTGGAGTTCATGCGCGAGCGGCTCCTGTTCCTTCACCGGATCATGGCCGAGGACGGCTCCATCTACGTCCACCTCGACGCCAAGATGGTGTTCCATGTGAAGCTGCTTATGGACGAGATCTTCGGGCCAGCCCGATTCCGCAACTGCATCACCCGCAAGAAGTCCAACCCGAAGAATTACACCCGCAATCAATACGGGAACGTCTCCGACTACATCCTTTTCTACACCAAGTCTGATACCTATGTCTGGAACAGGCCCATGGAGGCCTGGACGGAAGAGCGCGCCCGCGAATACCAGTACGTGGATGCCGCCAGTGGGCGGCGCTTCATGAAGGTTCCCGTCCATGCGCCCGGCGTCCGCAAGGGCGCCACCGGCCAGCCCTGGCGCGGCATGGCACCGCCCCCTGGCAAGCACTGGCAATACCCTCCATCCACGCTGGACGAGCTGGACGCGAAAGGGGCGATCGCCTGGTCGAAGAACGGCAACCCGCGGCGCAAGGTGTTTCTCGATAGCAGCGCCGGCGTGTCTGTCCAGGACATCTGGCTGGATTACCGGGACGCGCACAACCAGATGGCGCACGTCACGGGCTATCCGACCGAGAAGAACATCAACCTGTTGCGCCGCATCGTGGCGGCGTCAAGCAATGAGGGCGATCTGATGCTCGACTGCTTCGCGGGGTCCGGCACAAGCCTGGTTGCGGCGGACATGCTGGGCCGCCGATGGGTCGGCGTGGACAATAGCCCGGAGGCCGTGCGGGCGATGCTGCATCGCTTCCGACACGGCACCGCGCCGATGGGAGATTTCGTGGGCCAGGCCACGAAGCGCCGTCCGACGCACCCATCGCTGTTCGAGAACGGCCCTGCGGAGCCTGCGGAGGCCGTGCCATCTCAACGTCGAGCGATTCCCGGTTTCACCTTGTATGTGTCCCGCGACTGCCCGCCCCTGACCGAAATGCCCTGACGACAACGCACCCGCGCCGCCCAACTCCATGGAACCCGCCCGCTGGCCGGGCAAGGCCGCCTGGGCGGCAGGCGGTGATCCTCGCACGCACCTACCCATGCGGCCGGGCGATCCGGAACAGCCCCCAAGGCCCCTTCTGCGCGCTCCCCTTCTCATGGAACTGCGCCATGTCCTGGATGTGCGACGCCGTGACGAAGATGGACCCGTCCGCCCCTTCCGCCAGGCTGTCCGGCCAGCGCAGCCGCGGGTCCTGCGCCACCACCCGCATCGTCCCGTCAGGCGCGCGCATCCGCACCCCGTTGACCGCCGGGTCGGTGATGAACAGGTAGCCCTGCTTGTCCATCCACAGCCCGTCCGCGACGAAGGTCGTGGCCACGCGCTCCACTTTCGCCCCCACATCCGCGCCGGGGTCCAGCAGCGCCGACGTCGGCACCCGGTACAGCGTCCGCCCCACCAGCGCCTGCCAGTACAGCCACTCCCCCGCCGCATCGAGCGCGATGCCGTCCGCGGCGAACGCCGGTATCCGGTGGTCCGGGCGGCGCAGCTCGTGCCCGTCCGTCATCGGCACGACGCCCGGCTCCGGCTGCGTGCGCGGGTCGCCGTCCAGCACCCGCCGCGCCGTCCCTGCCGCCACGTCCACCACGATCAGCGCCCCCTTCTGCCCGCTGTCCGTGAGATACGCGTACCTCCCGTCCGGGCTGACCCGCACGTCGTTCATGTAGCTGCCCTGCGGCGCCACCGTCTCGTCGAACAGGATCACCTGCGCCACCTTGTCCGACGACAGGTCGATCTTCACCAGCTTCGGCCCGCCGGGCTTGATGAACTCGTTGCCCGGCGCCGCCGGATCGACCACCCACAGGAAGCCCTGCGAATCGACGGTCACGGCCTGCACGCACACCCAATGGTCCTGCGTCGAGAGCGGCTTCAAGTTGCTCCAGGCGTTCCACCCGGCGTCCGGATACGGCCTGAGCCGCCCGCCCGGCAGCACCTCCGCGACCGAAACCGGCACGTCCTTCTCCCAGCGCGGGAAGTTCACGAACATGCGCCCGGTCCTGGCGACGGCCACGCCCGTCACCTGCCCCT
>CAXTTB010000484.1:0-3382 GCA_964246905.1 uncultured Acetobacteraceae bacterium
GGCCGCCGTGGCGTCCTTGGGCGCGCGCTGAGCGAAGGCCCGCCTGGGTCCGTTCGCGGACCATGGCGCGCTCGAACTCGGCGAAGGCGCCGAGCATCTGCATCATCATGCGGCCCGATGCCGTTGTGCTGTCGATGTTTTCGGTCAAGCTGCGGAAGCCGGCGCCCGCCTTGTCGACCTTGTCGAGGATGAGCAGCAGGTCTTTCAGCGAGCGCGACAGGCGGTCAAGTTTCCAAACGGCGAGGACGTCGCCGGGCCCGAGCCGATCGAGCAGGCGGTGCAGCTCGGGGCGGTCCCAGCGCCCGCCGGAAACACGTTCCTCGTAGACGCGCTGGCAGCCCGCGGCTTCGAGGGCCTCGATCTGGGGGGCGGTATCCTGGTCTTCGGCCTTGGACACGCGGGCGTAGCCGAGCAGCGTGGGCGATGCTGCTTTTGCCTGTTGCGTTTGCTCCGTGTTTGGCAACAGCTTTGTGCGACGGACACCTTGTTGTTTTTGCTGGGGCACCTTGGATGCTGCACCAACGATCGTTTGCGCGCGCCTCTCAAGCGGCGGGGCCCGCCTCGTCATGCGGCCATTGGAAGGTCGAAGTCGATGTGCCGATTGAGGTCGGCGTCGAAGCGGCCATAAGGGTTGATGTGGGCATGGATGGCAGGCGTCAGGCCGCGATGGTCCTCCGCCGTCATGCGCGCCAGCCAGGCCGGTTCGGTCAGCACCTGTTGCAGCATCAGCGTGTTCACGTAGACCAGGCAGTTCTGCAGCAGGTGCAGGGCGAGCACGGACAGCTCCTGGTCCTCCAGGCGGTTGCTGGCCACCTCGCCGCCCTTGCCGAAGAAGATGAAGCTGTGCGCGCCGTTCCAGTTCTCGACCACGTTGAGCCCGGCATGGATTTCCCGGCGCAACGCCTCCGAGCCGATGTAGCGGCACAGGAAGATCGTCTTGATGACCTTGCCGAGCTCGCCGAGGGCGGCATAGGTCGGGTGCTGAACGGCGGTTCCCGCGAAGCGGCGCAAGATCGCCTCCGGGTCCGCCGTGCGGTGCCGCAAGGCGGCGGCATACTTGATCATCTCGTCATACTGACGCTCGATGAGCGCCCAATCGATCACCCGGCTGAGGATCGGCGCCAGGTTGTCGAGCGCGCCGCGCAGCGCCGCGTCCGGCAAGTAGAGCTTCTGCCGCGCGACCGCCTTCAGCCGCGGCGCCAGCTCGAAGCCGAGCAGGTGGCAGAAGGCGAACGCCACCTCGCTCTGGCCATGGCTGTCGACGTAGTGGCGCTGGATGTCCATGTCGGTGCAGTGGCGCAGCACGCCCTCGATCATGGCGCTGACCTCGGAGGAGGAGCAGCGCTTGAGCTGCGAATAGATGCAGGTCGCCTGGCGCTCCATGTGCCAGTAGATCATGACCCCGCGGCCCTGGTAGCGGACATGCCATTCGGTCATCAGGTTCTGGTCCCAAGCGCCGATCTTGGTGGAATCGGACGCACAGGCCGTGCCCGCCTCGCCCCAGATGCGCCGGTCGCGCATCGCCAGGATGGCATTGGTCACCAGCGCCGTGGCGCTGCGCAGCGCCTCCTTGTGGATGAAGCGGTGCCGGACATGCAGCAGCTCCGCGTAGCTCGCCGCGTCGGTGCCCGCGCTGACCCGCTTCAGCCCGGCATTGGTGCCCAGGCCATAGAGGCAGAGCACCAGGCGCTGGCGCAGCGTCGCCTCGTCCAGGACGACGCGGTCCCCCGAGGTGGTGAAGGCGTCAAGGAAACCGGTTCGTCGGGCGGTCTCCATGAGGACGTCGATCAGGTCCGTCATCGGCCAGCGCCGTTCCAGCTCCGCCTTGATCGCTTCGAGGTTCGGCGCGGCCGGCAGCGGCTCGAAGGGAGTGATCGAGATGCGGTTCTTGCCCCGCCACAGGAGCCTGGCCTTGGGATTGCGCGGCATTCCCTTGTTCAGCGCCCGCAGGGCCTCGGTCATCTGCGCCCGGAGGCCCTCGGCGAAGGCGCGGGCGTCCTGGCTGCGGCCGAGTTCCCGGTAGTAATCGGCGCGGCGCGCCTCGAAGTCCTGCGGCAGGTCGTCGTCGGGGTTGCGGTAGCGGTCTGCCCCCACCACCCAGATCTCCTTGCAGCGCACGCGCTCGCGAAGGGCGGTCAGCACGCAGATCTCGTAGTTGGCACGGTTGACCTGCACGCCGCCGGCTGGATCCGCCTCCAGGATCAGGTCGCGCCACTTGGGCGGCACCACACCCTCGATCGGCACGCCGTCCTCGGGACGGATGACCCGGCGGCTCTCGTCGCCGGTGCGGCGCAGCCAGTCGATGGCGTCCAGCACCGGGCGATGGACCGCATTGTTGGAGCGGAATTCCAGCACACCCAGCACGGCCGGCAGCATGCGCCGGTAGTGGCCCAGGTAGGAGGAGCGCAGCACCGTATGAACCTGCCGCTCGAAGCCGCCTGAGGCCTTGTGCTCGCGCACGATCGCCGCCAGCACGCCCGCGCCGCCGGCTGCAGGGAACACGACGTCGCGCACCGTGCCCTCGGGCTGCCCGCAGGCAGCCTCGGCGATCTTGACCAGCAACCCTTCCTTGCCGTGGACCCGCTCGATCTCGGCGGTGAACGCCTTGAGCACCCGCTTCCTGGCCTGGCTGCCGACCTTGTGGACGACCTCGACCAGGAGATCGACCAACCCATCCGTGAGCTCGCGCTGCCGGTGCGCGAGGAACAGCGCATAGAGGGCGTGGCGCCGGTTGTCCGGGTGCCGGCGCATGGTCCAGGCGGTTTCGTTGAACACGCGGCGCCGGAACATCCGTGCGACGGGGCCGCCCAGGTCCGGACATGCGGCAACCGGCAGCGCCAGGCGCTTCACGAAGGCGAGCCGCCTGGCTGCGGCTAGGATGTTGTCGAGGTTGGGCTGGCCCGGATCGGCTTTCAGGTCGGAGAAGCTGGTCGCGCCATCCTCGTCGGCAAGCGAAGCGTCAAGCCCGCGACAGTGCTCGGGCGACAAGGACGAGGCGATCGCCTCCAGAACCTTGTCCTCGAACGTGCGGCGGGCGGTGACGATCAGCGCGCCCAAGGCCTCCTCGCCGGGAGCTGCGATCCTGTGCTCGACGAACCAGCCAAGGAGACGCTCCATCATCCCGGATGCCGGCAATCCCAGGGGGCACAGTTCGGACCCGGTCCAGGCGGCTGCGTCCCGCATGTCCTGCTGCCGCGCCCGTCGGAAGCCCAGGTGAGCCAGGATCTCGGCGCGATGGCGGCGTCCGGAGCGGCCAAGCCAGTCGTAGTCCGCCAAATCCGCGGCCACCGCCCCGACCTGCTCGGCCAGGTACGTGATCGCCGCATCCGCAAACTCGCTTGCAGCCCGGGCAAACCGCCGTGCCATCAGGTAGATCGTGAGC
>CAXTTB010000485.1:0-3376 GCA_964246905.1 uncultured Acetobacteraceae bacterium
GGTCATGGGGGCGCTTCCTGGGGTCTCTCGTTGCGAGCCAAACTGAGCAAGTCGTTGGGGGGTGTCAATCTTCCGGACCTCGGGGTGGTATGCAGGCGGTTGTCGAAGGCACGGCTGTTGGAGTATTCGACAACGCTCGCTGATGCCGGCATGATATGCGGGGTGAAAGCCGAACTGCTTCTACGCGAACGCCAAGGTGTCACGGAGACAGCGTTTGTGGAAATCGTGATCTGGCGGGTACCCGCAAGCGATTACGATTTCAAATACAGCTTGGCGCCGGTCGCTGAAAGCGTCTGCGTTCTGCGCTATGGACAACGAAGCGGGCAAAGACGACCACAAACACATCTCCGGCCGCGAAGTCGCCTATCGTTTTACCGACCTGATCACGTTGCAGGCTGACTTCTGGACCGATGTCGAGGCATGGAGGGCAGAACGATGAGGACAGTCACGCTTGGCGTCTCTTCGGTCGAGGAGACCAAACGGCGAATGGCAGCCGCCTTTCAGGGCAAAGCGCAGGGCGAAATCATCTGGTTCTCATCGATTGATCTTCTATGGAAGGTGTTGACCGCCAAGCGTTGGGAGATCCTGTGCGCGATGACGGGACAAGGCGAATTGCCGTTCCGTGAAGTTGCCCGGCGCGTCGGGCGCGACGTCAAGGCGGTGCATCGCGACGCGACGGCGCTTATCAACGCCGGCGTGCTTGACCGCACCCCAGGCGGCGTCGTGTTTCCTTATGACGCGGTGCATGTCGATTTCATGTTGCGTAAGGTGGCTTAGCGCCATGGCCAAGGTCGGCGCCCTTATCGAAATAGTAGGTGGCATCATTGCCATATGTATTGCAATAATTACATTGTCATAATACTTAGAACGGTTAAATGGTCGCATCAGCCAATTGAAGAAGATGCGGTCCCTTACGGCCTCGTCGAGTTCAACTGTGGTGGCAAATGACCGACTGGATGGACGTATCAGCCAAGTGGAAGAGAAGGTGCGTTCTCTCGCAGCATCTTCGGCTGCAACCGCAGCAGCAATTACCGAAGTGAGTAAGAAGCCAGCGACCGCAATCAACCCAATTCTGCAAGAGTATGCGAAACTTGCCGATGAGGCCAACACAGGGCAGCGTAACACAGCCCTTGGCAGCCATTATGGTGCTGATGTGATCAAAAATGCCCAGATGGCGATGGAAAAGCTCGGCTGCGGCTCAATGGTGCATTAGGCACGAGCGTGAGATTGTTTAACGTGTAGGGCGTATAAGCGAAGCGTCATACGCCGACGTGCCGCGTGGCGGAAGACGCTGACGCTTTTCCGCCCTACAAGGGCCGCAGCCGCCAGGACGGTCAAAGCAACGGTTGGCGTCACTCGAAGAAGCCAAGCGCCGGGCGCTCCTGCTGTTCCGGTTTTTCAGCGACGGCCGACGCGAAATCCTCGTCAATGGGTCCGACTAGCGCCTCAAGCCAATCCCAATCGTCGGCTACCGGCTCTGGTTCGCGCATCAGAACATCTCCGGCGTGATCACGTTCTGCGGGCTGTTCGTCATCAGCGCCGCCCGCATCGTCTCCGCCGACTTCACCCGGATGTCCCGATGCGCCTCGGGCGTCAGGTAGGCCGAGTGCGGCGTGATGATCAGCCGGCCCTCCACCCAGGCTTCCCGCGCCCGGTAGGCGCGCAGCAGCTCCGGCACCGGCTCCGCCGGCGGCTCCACCGGCAGCACGTCCAGCCCGGCGCCGGCCACCCGCCCCTCGCGCATCGCCTCCGCCAGCGCGATCACGTCCAGCACCGGGCCGCGCGCCGTGTTCACCAGGACGGCGCCGGGCGGCAGCAGGGCCAGCTCGGCTGCGCCGATCATCCCCGCCGTTTCCGGCGTCAGCGGCACGTGGATCGACAACACGTCCGACTGCCGCAGCAGGTCCGGCAGGGTCAAGGCCCGGGCGACGCCGATGGCCAGCTCCGACCCGTTCCGCAGGTTGGGGTCGTAGAACGCCACCTGGAAGCCGAGCGCCTTGGCCCGCAGCGCCGCCGCCGTGCCGATGCGCCCCAGGCCGACGATCCCGAACCCCTGCGTCCCGGTGCGCCGCAGCAGCGGGCTGTCCACCCCGCGCCATGGCGCCGGCGGGTCGCGCCGCTGCGCGTCGTGGTGCAGCAGCAGCCCCCGGCGCAGCGCCATCACGAGGGCGATGGCGTGGTCGGCGACCTCCGTCGTGCCGTAGTCCGGCACGTTGCACACCAGCACGCCGCGCGCCGCCGCCGCCGCGCGGTCGATCCGGTCGTAGCCGACGCCCATGCGGACCACGGCGCGCAGCCGGGTGAAGCGCGCGAGGTCGGACGCGGCGAGGTGCTGGCGGAACAGCATCAGCCCGTCCACCGCGGCGCAGTCGGCGTCCGACAACTCCGCCAGCACCGTGGTGTCCCGGCGCAGGATGGCCGCGTCGGGGCCGAAGATGCGGCGCTCCTCGCTGTCGTCGGGGTACATGGCCTCGGGATACAGGATGGTCGTCACGCGCCAGGCCCCTTCGCGGCGGTCAGGATGGGAGCAATAGGGCCAGGCGTTTGGGCCGGTGCCGGGCGGGGCGTCTGCATGACCGCCTCCTCGACATCCCGCAGCCGGTCCTTGCCGAAGAACATCTCCTCGCCGACCAAGGAGGTGGGGCCGACGAAGAAGGTGGGGGAGCCGAACGCGCCGCGCTCCACCGACTGCCCGGTGTTGCGGAGCAGGCGCTCCTTCACCTCCGGTTCCTGCGTGCGCGCGAGCAGCCGCGTCCCGTCCAGGCCCGCCGCGTCGAGGACCGCGCCGGCCTCCGCCGGGTCGTCCAGCTTGCGCCCGTCCTCCCACATGGCGCGGAACATGGCGTCCACGTAGGGCCGCAGCACGCCGTCCAGCTCCGCCGCGACGGCGCCCCGCATGGCGAGCAAGGTATTGACCGGGAAGTGCGGGTTGAACCGGAAGCGGGCGATCCCGTGGCGGCGGACGAAGCGGTCCATCTCCAGCCGCTGATACGCCAGCTTGTTGGGGATGGCGGCATACGCCGTGACCGGGGACTGGTTGTTGGTGAGCTTGAAGACGCCGCCGAGCAGCACCGGCACGTAGTCGAACCGCACGCCGGTGCGCTGCTCGATCTCGGGGATGACGGCGTGGGACAAGTAGGCGTTCGGGCTGCCGAAATCGAAGTGGAACTGGACTGGCATGGGGATCACCACTGCTCTGCGAAGGGGCGGAGGTCGGCCTCGAAGGTCCAGGCGTCGCGCGTCTGCTGGTGCAGGTGCCAGTAGGCGTCCGCGATGGACCGGGGCTGCATCAGGCGGTCCGGCCCGGCCAGCCGCTCCGCGCCGCCGCCCGCCGCGCCGATCCGCGCCCGCACCCAGGCGGTGTCCACCCCGGCGT
>CAXTTB010000486.1:0-3367 GCA_964246905.1 uncultured Acetobacteraceae bacterium
ACCCGCACCGCCTCCGCCGTCCGCGCCTCCACGGCGAAGCCCAGCCCGGTCAGCGCCGCCACGGCCTCCTCCGGCGGCACGTCCATGCCGCCCAGGCTCCGCAGCCGGTCGAACCGCATCGCGGCGCTGCGCCGCCAGGCTGGCTCGGCCCCCGCCTGCACCACGGCGCTCGGCGTGCCGCCGCAGCGGTCCAGGACCATCTGCGTCGCGGCCTCCATGGCGTGCGGCAGCAGCGCCGGGTCGATGCCGCGCTCGAAGCGTTGGCGTGCGTCCGACGTGATGGCGTGCCGGCGTCCGGTGAGGGCCACGCGCACCGGGTCGAACAGGGCGCACTCGATGAAGACGTTGACTGTGGTTTCCGTGCAGCCGGTCGCCTCGCCGCCGATCACCCCGGCCAGCGACTGCACGCCCTCGCTGTCCGCGATCACGCAATCCGCCGGGTCGGCCACGTAGTCGCGCCCGTTCAGCGCCCGGAAGCTCTCGCCCGCGCCGGGGCGGAAGCGCAGCACGCCGCCCTGCACCCGGTCCGCGTCGAACACGTGCAGCGGACGGCCCAGATCGATGGTGAAGAAGTTGGTGATGTCCACCAGCGCGCTGATCGGGCGCAGCCCGATGCTGAGCAGCCGCCGCTGCAGCCACTCGGGGCTGGGGCCGTTCCGCACCCCCCGCACGGTGCGGCCCAGCACCCAGGGGCAGGCGTCCGGCATGTCGATGGCCCAGGCCACGGCGCTCTCCCCCACGCCCGGCACCGACGCCGGCGCCCAGGGCCGCACGGGGCCGAGACCCGCCGCCGCCAGGTCCCGCGCGACCCCCCGCACCGACAGCGCGTCGCCGCGGTTGGGCGTCACGCTGATCTCGATCACCGGGTCGTCCAGCCCGGCCCAGGCGGCGTAGGACTGGCCCACCGGCGCGTCCTCCGGCAGCTCGACGATGCCGGCGTGGTCCTCGCCCAGGCCCATCTCGCGCAGGCTCAGCAACATGCCCGCGCTCTCGACGCCGCGGATCTCGCCCACCTTGAGCACGGCGCCGGTCGCAGGGATCACGCTGCCCGGCGGGGCGAACACCGCGCGCATCCCCGTCCGCGCGTTGGGCGCGCCGCAGACGACGGACACGACGCCCGCCCCGGTGTCCACCCGGCAGGCGCGCAGGCGGTCGGCGTTCGGGTGGGGCAGAGCCTCCACCACATGCGCGATGCGGAACGGCGCCAACGCCGCGCCCGGGTCCTCCACCCCCTCCAACTCGAGGCCGATGGCCGTCAGCCGGTCGGTGACGTCGCCCAGCACGGCGTCGGTGTCGAGATGCGTGCGCAGCCAGCTCCAGGAGAACTTCACGGTGCTATGCCCTCATGCAGCGACGCGGGCGCCAGCGGGCTGGCGCCGTAGTGCCGGAGCCAGCGCAGGTCGCCCTCGAAGAACGGCCGCAGGTCGGGGATGCCGTGCTTGAGCATCGCCACCCGCTCCACCCCCATGCCGAAGGCGAAGCCCTGCCATTCCCGCGGGTCCAGCCCGCAGTTCGCCAGCACCCGCGGATGCACCATGCCGCTGCCGAGGATCTCCAGCCAGTCGCCGCCCCCGCCCAGCTCCCCGGTACGCCGGTTCCAGCCGATGTCCACCTCCATGCTGGGTTCGGTGAACGGGAAGTAGCTGCTGCGGAAGCGCATCGGCAGGTTGGCGATGCCGAAGAAGGCGCGCAGGAAGTCGGTCAGGCAGCCCTTGAGGTGCCCGAGCGTGATGCCGCGGTCGATCACCAGCCCCTCGCACTGGTGGAACATCGGGCTGTGCGTCGCGTCGTGGTCGGCGCGGTAGGTGCGGCCCGGCGCGATCACCCGCAGCGGCGGCGGCGTCTGCAGCATGGAGATGATCTGCACGTCGCTGGTCTGCGTCCGCAGCAGCAGCGGCCGTCCGTCGCGCTCGCCGGGCAGGTAGAACGTGTCGTGGTCGGCGCGCGCCGGGTGGTGCGCCGGGATGTTGAGCGCCCCGAAGTTGAACCAGTCGGTCTGCACGTCCAGGCCTTCCCCGACGGTGAAGCCCATGGCGCCGAAGATCGCCGCCATCTCCTCCATCGTGCGGCTGATCGGATGGACCAGGCCGTGCGGGCGCGGGGCGGGCGGGAGCGACACGTCCATCCGCTCCCCCAAGAGCCGCGCGTCCAGCGCCGCCGCGTCCAGCTCCACGCGCCGCGCCTCGACCCGCCCGGCCAGCTCGTCCTTGAGCACGTTGAGCTGCGCCCCGCGCTCCCGCCGCTGCTCCGGCGCGACGCGGCCAAGCTCCTTGAGCAGCCCGGTCAGCCGCCCCTGCTTGCCGAGCACGCCAACCCGCACGGCGTCCCAGGCGCGCAGGTCCTGCGCCGCGGCGAGTGCGGCCTCGGTCTCGATGCGGAGGGCGTGGAGGTCATCGGTCATGGTGGGCTGTCCGAAAGGGAAGCAAAAAGGGCCGCCCAGTTGGGGGCAGCCCTTTTCATCACGTCCTGGCGCCCGGCGCTACTCCGCCGGGGCAGGGGCCGGCTCGGGTGCCGCCGCGGCGATGACGGCCTGCACCTGCTGCACGACCTGGGAGAACGCCGCCGGGTCGTCATAGGCGATGGCGGCCAGCACCTTGCGGTCCATCTCGATCCCCGCCGCCTTCAGCCCGGCGATGAAGCGGCTGTAGGTGATGCCGTGCTCCCGCACCGCTGCGTTGATCCGCTGGATCCACAGGCCGCGGAAGTCCCGCTTCTTCTGCCGCCGGTCGCGGTAGGCGTATTGCAGCGACTTCTCCAGCCGCTGCAGCGCGATGCGGTAGTTGGTGGAACTCCGTCCGCGGAAGCCCTTGCTGGCTTTCAGGACCTTCTTGTGCCGGGCGTGGGTGGTGACGCCCCGTTTCACTCGTGCCATGCGCGCGCTCCCTTATGCCAGGCCGTACGGCGCCCACTGCTTGACGGTCAGCCCGTCCGCATGGGTGAGCACCTGGCTGCCGCGGTTGCTGCGCTTCATCTTCTGCGTGCGGTTGATGAGGCCGTGGCGCTTCTTGCCGGGGCCGGCGAGCACCTTGCCGGTGGCGGTGATCTTGAACCGTTTCTTGACGGAGCTTTTGGTCTTCAACTTGGGCATTTGGGCCTCCTTGGCTGGACCTGCGGGGCCGGGTGGCCGCCGGACAGGCGTCGCGGCCGGGCATGCCCATTCCAGGCCCGGCGCGCAAACGAGGCGCAGGGTTTAGCGGCACGGGCGAGGGGATGCAACAGGCGGTCGTCTCGGTCTGATGTCTTGCCCCGTTCACCACGGCGCGGAGAAGCGTGCCGGCGGTCGGATGGGCCGGCAAGCTCCGGCCTCCTTCACCGAAGCAGAGAGCCATTCATACTTGTGCCAATGACCGAAAATCCTGGCGTGCTA
>CAXTTB010000487.1:0-1705 GCA_964246905.1 uncultured Acetobacteraceae bacterium
ACCCTGCCGGCCGGCCGCGCCTTCCCGTCCGGCGCGCACGTCGCGGAGGTGGAGGTCGATCCCGAGACCGGGGAGGTGGGGCTGCAGCGCTACGTCGCCGTGGACGATTGCGGCGTGGTGCTGAACCACACCCTGCTGGACGGGCAGGTCATGGGCGGCATCGCGCAGGGGCTGGGCCAGGCGCTGGGCGAGCAGTGCGTGTACGACGAGGCCGGGCAGCTCCTGTCCGGCAGCTTCATGGACTACGCGATGCCGCATGCCGAGATGCTGCGCGGCATCACGCTCCTGGAACGCCCGGTGCCGTCGCCCAACAACCCGCTTGGGGTGAAGGGCGCAGGCGAGGCGGGCACCACCGGGTCGCTGCCGGCGGCGATGAACGCACTCCTGGACGCGCTGCGCCCGGCGGGCGTGCGGCACCTGGACATGCCGGCGTCGGCGCAGCGGGTCTGGGCGGCGCTGCGCGCGGCGTCAGCCTGACCGCGGTGCTGCCGTCAGACGTGCGAGGCCTGCAATGGGATCTCCGTCCCGGTTGGGTTGCCGGTGTATTGGCCCCGCAGGAACACGCCCTCCGCCGTCTGCACGACGCCGATCTTGGCGGAAAGGCCGGGTCCGAAGGACGCGGCCGTGATGTCGGGCGTGAACCGCATCTGGTCCACGGCGTCCGCGCCGTTGAACAGCGTCATCGTGTGGCTGGCATCGTCGAAGCTGTAGGCCGTGGCGGTCAGGCCCTCCAGCGTCACGCTCTGCACGCCGAAGGAGCTGCCCGGGTCCTCGTTGGCGCGGATGTCGATCTGGCCCGCGAAGGCCATGGGCTGGTCGATCAGGAGGTGGCCCATGCGGATGTCGATGGTCTCCCCAGGCCCGACGCTGCCGCCCAGCTCAAGCGTGCCGGTCTGCGCCGCCCCGTAGTAGGTGACGGTGCCGTTGGTCATGAAAATCGTGCCGGTGCCGGCGAGCGGCGCGTTCACGACGACCCGCCCGCCCTCGATCGTGGAATCCGCGGCGTTGAAGGAGGAGCCTTCGCCGCCGTTCACCGTCAGGGTGGAGCTGTCCTTCACTTCGAACGCCGTGTCCAGGGTGGCGGACCCGTTGAGCGCGACCGTCAGGGTGTCCGGCGCGGTCAGGGGGCCGTGGCCGTAGGGGGACGGGGCGCGCACCATGTTGGCGTAGGCGCCGATGTCGATGCTGCCGATGCTGCTGTGGCCGAAGACCTGGACCGTGCCGTATGCCGCCGGCGACACGTTCGTCGTGTAGGGCTGCTGCGGCAGGTCGGCGGGCATGGTCAATTGACCGACCGAGGAATTGTGCAGGTCGAGCACCGGCTGCGAGCCTGCGTCGAGGCCGCCCAGCCTCACCGTCGCCGCGATGTCCCGGTGCCGCACGACGGCCTCGCCGCCGTCGATGACCGCGGTGTCCCCGGCGCCCGGCACGCCGCGCGGGTCCCAGTTCCGCGCCGCGCCGAACCGGCCGTATCCGCCGAACCAAGTGGATGTCGCCATGCTGAGTCTCCCATGTTTATTGTTGGAAACCCATTATCCGCGCCAGGATGTCGCAAACAGCACTGTGATGACTTGCGGCGCGGATGTCTGGGAAATGAAAACTCTTCAAGTTTTCCAGAGCTGATAGAATTGGTAATCCTGGATGTTGTCGCAAATATGGCGGGCGATGGCGTGTGATGTCATGGGGCGGCCCAGTTCTGTGCCAG
>CAXTTB010000487.1:1715-3366 GCA_964246905.1 uncultured Acetobacteraceae bacterium
CATCGGCGCGCCGGCTCTGCTCCCTCGAACAGGCTGGTCGCACGCCAGCGGGGTTTCGGCGTGTGACCCAGGTTACTCGGAGGCAGGGAACGTTGCATGGGCAAGCGGTCCCGCGCCGAGGGCGCCGCCGGCGCAGGCTGCACGTCGAGGCTTGTTCCCGGACCGTGCCTGACGCAGGGTAGCGGCGGGGGGCCGGCGACATGGGTGGCCGCCCGCAACACGTCCGAACCAGGCCATGGCGAGCTTGGAACAAGGGGGGAGCACATGCAGTCATCCGACCAACCGTTTCCGCGGCGCACCCTCCTCAGGGCAGGCGGGGCAGGGCTGGCCCTCGCCGGGGTGGGTTTCGCCAGGCTGGGCCGCCCCGCGGCGGCGCAGGAGCGGGTGTTCAAGATCGCCCTGTCCAACTCCTACATCGGCAACAAGTGGCGGCTTGAGATGGAGAACGTGTTCAAGGCCGCCCTGCAGATGGAACCCTACAAGTCCGAGGTGCAGGGCAGCGTCTTCAACGCGGACAACGACGTGAGCAAGCAGTCCCAGCAACTGTCCAACCTGATCTCGCAGCGGCCGGACGCGATCATCATCAACGCGGCGTCGCCCACCGGCCTCAACGGCATCATCAACCAGGGCGCCGGGCGCGGCATCCTGATGATCGCCTTCGACAACACCGTGACCTCGGCGAACTGCCTCAAGGTGAACACGAGCCAGTACGAGATGGGCCGGGCCTGGGCCGAGTTCCTGGTGGGGAAGACGGGCGGCCAGGGCAACGTCATCATGGTGACGGGCGTCGCCGGGACGGAGGTGGACCAGGAGCGGAACAAGGGCGCCGACGACGTGTTCAGCAAGGCGCCGGGCATCAAGGTGGTGAACCGCTACACCGGCATGTGGGACAGCTCCACCGCCGAGCGCAACACGGCGTCCATCCTGCCCTCCCTGCCGCAGATCGACGGCATCTGGTGCCAGGGCGGCACGGACGGCGTCATCAAGGCGTTCATCAACGCGGGCCGCAAGCTGCCGCCGGTGGCCGGCGAAGGCGAGAACGGGTTCCGCCGCTTCATGGTGGGCTACAACGGGCACAAGGTGGACGGGCTGTCCATCGGCCAGCCCCCGTACCTGTCCGTCATCTCGCTGGAACTCGCCCGGCGCATCCTGGCCGGCAAGCACCCGAAGCAGGACCTGACCGTGCCCTTGGCGCCGCTGACCAGCGACCAGGTGAAACTGGGTGAAACCGCGTTCGAGGACCAGCCGGACAGCTTCTTCGCCGACTTCACCGACGGGGGCGCCAGCCCCATCCTGAAGCTGTGCGTGGACGCGGCGCTGAACGGCACGGCCTGCGCCGGGCGGCTTGAGGTCAACCTGCCCGCCGCATGACGCCCCATCCCGGGACCGCCCTCCGCCCGGCGGTGGAGGCGGTCGGCCTGACCAAATCATTCGGCGGCGTGCGGGCGCTTGCCGGGGCCTCGCTCGCGGCGTCGCCGGGCGAGGTCCATGCCCTGGTCGGCGAGAACGGCGCGGGCAAGAGCACGCTCATCAAGGCCCTGGGCGGGCGCGTGCGGCCCGACGCCGGGGCGATCCGCATCGACGGGCAGCCGGTGCGCCTACCGGGGCCGCCCGCCGCACACGCGCTCGGCGTGTGGACTGTGTTCCAGGA
>CAXTTB010000488.1:0-3349 GCA_964246905.1 uncultured Acetobacteraceae bacterium
GTGGGCATCGGCTACCTGGCGCTCGCGCCGAAGCGCGCGGCGCCGCAGGTGATGCTGGACCCGCCGCCCACCGACGAGGGCGTGCAGGGCGCCCGCGTGGCGCTGGCCGACGACCAGACCACAGGGCGCTTCCTCAACCAGAGCTTCGTCCTCCACGAATCCGTGCAGCCGGACGCAGACGCCGTGCTGGCCGCGGCCCGCGCCATGCTGGCGGAGGGCGAGCGCGTGGTCGTCACCGACCTGCCGGCCCCCTTGCTGCTGCAAGTGGCCGACCTGCCGGAGGCGCGCGACGCCACCTTGCTGGACGCGACCTCCGAAGACGACCGGCTGCGCGGCGCCGACTGCCGGGCGCGCGTGCTGCATCTGCTGCCCAGCCGGGCGATGCTGGCGGACGCGCTGATGCAGTACTTGGCGGTGAAACGCTGGCGCAACGTGCTGCTGGTGCAGGGGCCGCACGACGCCGACCGCGACTACGCCGACGCGCTGCGCCGCTCCGCCCGCAAGTTCCAGGTGCGCCTCGCCGCCGACAAGCCCTGGACCTTCCGGCCCGGCGCGCAGCGCACCGACACCGGCCACGTCTCCATCGGCGCGGAGGTCGCGCGCTTCACCCAAGGGTTGTCCTACGACGTGCTCGTGGTGGCGGACACCGAGAACGAGTTCGGCGACGACCTCGCCTACCGCACCACCGACCCGCGGCCGGTCGCCGGCACGCACGGCCTGGTGCCCGGCGCCTGGGCACGCCCGTTCGAGCAATGGGGTGCCACGCAGCTCCAGGCGCGGTTCCAGAAGCAGGCGGGGCGGCCGATGACGGCGCGCGACTTCGGCGCCTGGATGGCCGTCCGCGCCGTGGGGGAGGCCGCGGCCCGCGGCGCGGCCTCCGACCCCGCGGCCATCGGCGCCTTCCTCCGCAGCCCGAAGTTCGAGCTGGCCGCCTTCAAGGGGTCCCGCCTCACCTTCCGCCCCTGGGACGGGCAGTTGCGCCAGCCGGTGCTGCTGGCGGACGCGCATAGCCTCGTGTCCGTCAGCCCGCAGCCGGGCTACCTGCACCAGTTCTCCGAGCTGGACACGCTCGGCATCGACCAGCCGGAGACGACATGCAAACTTTAGGGCTGGCCCTGATGGCGCTGCTGCTCGCCGTCCCGGCGGCGCGGGCCGAGCGGGTGTTCGTCACCAACGAGAAGGACAACACCGTCACCGTGCTGGACGGCGCGACCCTCGCCGTCACCGCGACCGTCAAGGTCGGCAACCGCCCGCGCGGCATCGTCGCGAGCAAGGACGGACGCGCCATCTACGTCTGCACGAGCGACAGCGACCACATCGAGGCGCTCGACCCCGCCAGCCTGGCCGTGTCCCGCATCCTGTCGAGCGGCCCGGACCCGGAGCTGATGACCCTCAGCCCCGACGGCACGACGCTGTATGTCGCCAACGAGAACGACAACATGGTGTCCGTCGTCGATGTGAAGGCCGGGCGGGTGGTGACGGAGATTCCCGTGGGCGTGGAGCCGGAAGGCATGGGCGTCAGCCCCGATGGCCGCGTGCTGGTCAACACGTCGGAGACGACGAGCATGGCGCACTTCATCGACACGGAATCGCACCAGCCCATCGCCAACGTGCTGGTCGGCAGCCGCCCGCGGGTCGCGCGCTTCACCGCGGACGGCGGGCAGGTCTGGGTCAGCGCGGAGGTCGGCGGCACCGTGTCGGTGATCGACACCGAATCCCACACCGTCGTCCATACCGTGAACTTCGCCATCCCCGGCGTGCCCGCCGAGAGCGTCCAGCCGGTCGGCATCGCCATCACGCCGGACGCCCGGACCGCCTTCGTGGCGCTCGGCCCGGCCAACCGCGTGGCCGTCGTGGACACCAAGACGTTCGAGGTCAGCAAGTACCTGCTGGTGGGGCAGCGGGTGTGGAACCTGGCCTTCTCGCTCGATGCCCGCCGGCTCTACGCGACCAACGGCGTCAGCAACGACCTGTCGGTGATCGACGTGGACGCGCTGCGGGTGGTGAAGTCGGTGCCGGTCGGGCAACTGCCCTGGGGCGTGGTGGTGGTGCCGTAATGCCGGATACCGCCGTACACGAACCCGCCGCGCTGGAGGTGGACGGGCTGACCCACCGCTTCGGCGCCCGCCGCGCGCTCGACGGCGTGGGCTTCCGCATCCGGCCCGGCGACTTCACCGTGCTGCTGGGCCAGAACGGCGCGGGCAAGACCACGCTGTTCGCGCTCATCACCCGGCTGTACCACGCGCACCAGGGCGGCATCGCCGTGTTCGGTCAGCCGTTCCGCGACGCGCCCTCCGCCGCGCTGGCCCGCATGGGCGTGGTGTTCCAGCAGCCGACCTTGGACCTGGACCTCACGGTGCAGCAGAACCTGCAGTACCACGCCGCCCTGCACGGGATCGCAGCCCACGCGGCGGCGCCGCGCATCCGGGAGGAGCTGGCCCGGGTGAACCTCTTGGAGCGTGCGCGCGACCGGGTGCGCCTGCTGTCCGGTGGGCAGCGGCGCCGGGTCGAGCTGGCGCGCGCCCTGGTGCATGAACCGTCGCTGCTGCTGCTGGACGAGCCGACCGCCGGCCTCGATATGGAGAGCCGCGGCTTCCTGCTGGGCCATGTCCGCCGCCTGTGCCGGGAACGCGGCCTCGCCGTGCTGTGGGCGACCCACCTGATCGACGAGGCCGGGGAGGACGCCCACGTGGTCGTGCTGCACAAGGGGCGCGTGCTGGCCTCCGGCCCGGTGCCGGCGGTCGTGGCCCAGGCTGGCGCCCAGACCCTCAAGGACGCATTCGAGCATCTGACCCATGCTGCAAACTAGGCTCCGCCCGCTGCCGCCCGCCGCCTACGCCCGCTGCATGGGGGGCATCGTCCGGCGGGAGGGCCTGCGCTGGGTGCACCAGCGCGGGCGCTTCGTGTCGGCCCTGGTGCGGCCCTTGGTGTGGCTCGCGATCTTCGCCGCCGGGTTCCGCTTCGTGCTGGGCGTGTCGATCATCCCGCCGTACGAGACATACATCCCGTACGAGGTCTATATCGCGCCCGGCCTGATCGCCATGATCGAGCTGTTCAACGGGATGCAGAGCAGCCTGTCGATGGTCTATGACCGCGAGATGGGCAGCATGAAGACCTTGATGGTCAGCCCCTTCCCGCGCTGGTTCCTGCTGTTGTCGAAGCTGCTGGCGGGCGTCGCGGTGGCGGTGGTGCAGTCCTACCTCTTCCTCGGCATCGCCTGGTTCTGGGACATCGAGCCGCCTCCCATTGGCTACGTCGCGGTGCTGCCGGCGCTCGTGGTGTCGGGACTGATGCTGGGGGCGCTGGGCCTCGTAATGTCGTCGTTCATCCGGCAGTTGGAGAACTTCGC
>CAXTTB010000489.1:0-2216 GCA_964246905.1 uncultured Acetobacteraceae bacterium
CCGCCAACGCGGCCAAGCCTGCCGCGTCCGGGGCTCGCCCGAGCGCCGCGCGGTGCAGGCGTAGCAAAGGCCCGCCGACCGTGCCGGCATCCTCGGCAGACGTGAACGGCGTCGAGCCGGGCGGGGAGGGCGGCATGCGCCGTGTATGCAGAAGGCGCGGAACAGGGGCAAGCCGCCGGTCCTGATGGTGGAGGCCGGCGTCACGGCTCCCCGGGACCAAACAGGGCTGCGTCGATGGCGTCCGATCATCGGAGGCCCAGAAGTGTTATGTCTAAAATACCACAACGGGCGCCCATTCGCGGTCATTAACCCTCCATGCGCTTTTCAGGCATTGCCAGCCGTTCACGCAAGATGATCCTTGTCCGTGGGAGAACAAAGCAAACGTAATGATTAAAAAGCGAGTCATGGCGGCAGGGCTTGCGGTTGCGGCTCTCGGATCGCCGGCCCGGGCCGAGGACGATCCGAGGTTCAACGCCATTGCGGAGCAATTCCGCGCGCTGCAGTCCGAACTCGCCCGTGTGAGCCGCGAGCTCGCCGATACCAAGAGCGAGCTGCGGGCGACCCGGCAAGCGCGTTCGCGCCCGGAAGCGCCAGTCGCCTCAGCGCCTCGGGCACAGCCGCCTGGCGGCGCGCAACAGGCGGCGAGCACGGCAAACAGGGACCGCATCGACTCGAACGGGCCGCCGAGCAGCCTCAGCCCCCCGGCAAGCAACGCGCCTCGGGTGCAGCCACCCGGCCCCGCGTCGCCGGCGAGCACGGCAAACAGGGACCGCATCGACTCGAACGGGCCGCCGAGCAGCGTCAGCCCTCCGGCGGACAACGCGCCGTCGGCGCCGCCCAACCCGGGCGGCCTCAGCTTTCCCCGGGGACGCCCGACCCTCACCAGCCCCGATGGCCAGTTGTCGGTCGCCCTCGGGTTGCAGCTCGGTTTTGATGCGGGCGGCTATTTCCAAGGCAGCCGCCGGGGCCTGGACACACGCCAGTTCCCGCGGCTGAACACCTTCGGCGAGAACCTTCGCCGCGCCTACATCCCGTTCGTGTTCAGGTACGATACCTTCCAGGTGAACATCACGCCCGACTTCGGCGGCTCGCCCGACGGCTCGCCGACGCTGTACGAGGCAAACCTCAACTGGCAGCCTTCGATGATCAGGCCGCTGACGGCGACCGTGGGCTATTTCAAGCCGTGGCAGACCCTGGGAGACAGCGAGAGCTCGAACGATTTCCTGTTCCTGGAGCGTCCGTCCATCGTCGAGGCGGCGCGCAGCATCGCGGCCTCGAACGGGCGCGCTTCTGCCGGCGCGCGGTGGGCCACCGATCGGTACTTCGTCGCCTCGTACCTGACGGGGTCGCTGTATGGAAGCCAGGTGGCGGCGGCGGCGCAGCCGCAGCAGACCGGCGCCACGCTGCGCCTCGCGGGCCGGCCGGTCGCCACCCCGGATTGGGACGTGCACACCGGGTTCTCGGCTTCGGACGCCTTTCACATCCAGCGCAGCGCCGCTGGCCAGACGCTGACCGTCTCGGACCGGCCGGAACTGCGGATCGACAACAACCGCCTGGTCAGCACCGGCGCGCTCAATGCCCGGAGCGCCTACACCTACGGCCCGGAGTTCGCGCTGCGTTGGCGGAACTTCATGCTGCAAGGCGAGTACATCCGCGTCGGCGTTGACCGCACGAACGGCGGCGCCGTGGTCCGCACGCCGGGACTTGAGTTCGACGGCGGGTATGCGGAGGCGAGCTGGGTCATCACCGGCGAGCCGAGGCGCTACCTGCCATCCTCAGCGGCCTTCGGCAATCCGGCGCCGGCCCGCCAATTCTCCTTGCGCGACGGCGGGTATGGAGCGTTCGAGCTTGTAGGCCGCTACAGCCACATCAACCTGAACGACAGGGTGACGCGGGGCCGGTCCGCGGCCAGCACCGGCGGTGTGTATGGCGGCATCCAGGACATTTATGCCGTCGGCGTGAACTGGTACCTGGATGACCATCTCCGCATCCTGTTCGACTACGACATCATCAACGTTGACCACCTGAACCCCGCCGGCACGACGCAAATCGGTCAGCGCATCCAGGCCGTCGCATTGCGGGCGCAAGCCACGTTCTGACGCGGCAGCCCGCACCGGGATGAGCGGCGGCGTGAGGCGTTTAGGAGCGCCATGGCGGCGGCGCGGGCGGGACGACCTGATGGTTCACAGCGCGGGCGGCCCCCAACGAGCCTGGGG
>CAXTTB010000489.1:2226-3344 GCA_964246905.1 uncultured Acetobacteraceae bacterium
GTTGTCCGCGCCCCTGGCGGGGGGGGGGGGCGGCACGCCCTGCGGGTCCCCGGCCCGGGCGCCCCCCCCGCGCCGGGGGCCCCCCCGCAGGAGGCACTCCAGGAATAAGCCTTTAGCGGTCGGTCGTCTCCGGGGTGCCGTTGGTGTTCGTCGTGCGCGCCTGCTGGGCCTCGCGCGCCGACTTGTTGGCGTTGTGGCGGCCGACCACGCAGCCCGCGGCGGCGCCCAGCACCCCGTGATGGCCCGCGACGTGCCCGGCGACGCCGCCTACGGCCGCGCCCTTGAGGCATCCCGCCGCCTCCGCCGGCGCAAGGCCGCCCAGCGTCAAGGCGAGGGCGCCGGCCGCGATCAGAATGGTCCGCATGAAGCTGCTCTCCTATGTTTGGTCATGAGCTAACGCGCGTCCGCGCCAAAAGCTCCCGCGATGGGCTGGCCGGACCGCGACTCCCGCGTCTCCTGCAGGGCCAGCAGGCCCAGCACGCTGGCGAGGCCCGCCACGGCGAGCGCCAGCAGCGCCGGGGCGTTGCCGAAACGGTCTGCCACCACGCCAGATACCGCCGTGCTGAGCGTCGCGCCGGCGCCGGCCGCGAGGCCGAGCAGCCCGAGGCAGAGGTTGAAGTGCCGGGTCCCGCGGGTCAGGTCGGCCGCGACCAGCGGCAGCATCACGCCGAACACCGCGGCGCTGATGCCGTCGAGCGCCTGCACCATCACGATGTAGGCCGGATGGGCGTCGAGCGCCAGCAGCACGCCGCGCACCGGCAGGGCGGCGAAGCCCAGCAGCAGCACGGGCCGCCGGCCCCAGGTGTCGGCGGTGCGGCCCACCAGCGGGGACAGCCCGGCCACGATGGCCTGCGGCACCACCACGCAGGCCGCGATCACCAGGTTGGCGCCCGCGCCGGTGCTGCGGGTAATCTCGTTGGCGACAAGCGGCAGCATGGCGGCGTTGGACAGATGGAACAGCCCGACGCAGCCGGCGAACACCAGCAGGCGCCGGTTGAGCAGGGACCAGACGGCGCCGGGCAGGCCGCGGGTCTCGGCGGCGATGGGGACGGCCCGCGGCTCGGCGGCAGGCGGCGGCAGGGAGCGGAGGGTCAGCAAGCCCAGCGCCATCAGCGCCG
>CAXTTB010000490.1:0-1149 GCA_964246905.1 uncultured Acetobacteraceae bacterium
CCCCAGCCGCGCTGGGCGGCGACCTCCCCCGCCCGGCCGGCCCGCGGCCGCGGCGCCGGCGCGGCCAGAGGGGACAGGCTGGCGCGGGCCGCCGCCGCGTCCTGCATCGCGCGTTCGAACCGCGCGCAGGTTTCCGGGTCCGGGTCGAGGATCGCCCGCCCGGCCGCGCCGTCCAGCGCGACGGTGCGGGCGGCGCGCAGCATCCCGCGGTCGGCGTCGGACAGGAGCACCAGCGGCAGGCCGAAGGCCCGGGCCATGATCGCCACGTGCGAGGTCGGCCCGCCGTCCAAGAGCAGCAGGCCCAGCAGATGCCGCTTCGGCAGCCGGGCGAACTCCACGGCGCCGAGGTCGGCGGCGACCAGGATGCAGTCCTCGGCGATCTCGCCGAGGTCCTGCCCCTCGCG
Organism: uncultured Acetobacteraceae bacterium; assembly: GCA_964246905.1. Taxonomy (GTDB): domain Bacteria; phylum Pseudomonadota; class Alphaproteobacteria; order Acetobacterales; family Acetobacteraceae; genus CAHJXG01. The sequence continues at coordinate 405 of CAXTTB010000490.1, forward strand.
GCCGAGCAAGGCATCGACCAGATGCCGCGCGACGTCGCGCACGTCCTGCGCGCGGGCGCGGAAGTAGTCGCTGTCGGCCGCGGCGAACTGCCCGGCCAGCTCGGCCCCGGCCTCGTGCACGGCCGAAGCCGCGTCCTGCCCGTGCGCCACCCGGTCCAGGGCGGCATCCAGCATCGCGGCGTCGTCCGCCAGCTCGCACAGGGCTTGCAGGATCTCCCGCTCCATCGGCCCGCGCGCCTGCTCCGCCTGGGCGAGGTAGGCGGCGCGGACCCGGGCGGCCGCCCGGCGCAGCCGCTCCGCTTCGCCCGGAACCGCGTCAGCCGGAAGGAAGGAGGCGGCCGGGGCGGACGTCTCCGGCAGGTGGACGAAGGCCGGCCCGACCACGGCGCCCGCGTTCCCGCACGCGCCCTGCAGCGTTCCCGCCCCGCCCCCGGCGCCCGGGGCGCCCGTCTTGCCGTCCGCAGGGCACGGCTTGTCGGACACGAGGTCGTCCAGCCGGTCGAGCGCCGCCTGCGCCTCGCAGCCCGCCGCGCGCAGCCGGATGCATTCGCCCTGCTGCACCGCGAGCAGCATCAGCTTGGCCACGCTCTTGGCGTTGGCGACGCGCTCGCCTTTGACCACCTCGATCTCGGCGTCGAAGCTCCGGGCGAGCTTGGCGAACAGGGCGGCGGGGCGGGCGTGCAGCCCCTCGTGCAACCGCACGACGACGTCGCGCTCAACCATGGGGCGCTCAACCATGGGGCGC
>CAXTTB010000490.1:1249-3343 GCA_964246905.1 uncultured Acetobacteraceae bacterium
TCAAGCAGGGCGCCCGGGACGAGCAGCGGCAGGAGCTGTCCGGGCGCCACCGCGTCCACGCAGATCTCGCCGGGGCGGCTCGCGGCGGCGGCGCCGTTGAAGCTGAACACCACGTGGCCGATGTCGAGCACCTTCTGCCAGGCGGTCTCGCCGACGGCGGTGATCCGCACCGCCTCGCCGCCGATATGCAGCCAGTCGCCGGCCAGCGGCGCGCGGCCGATGGCGCCGGCCCGGTCATGCAGCACCGACACCTCCGCCAGCTCCGGCGGCGCGCTGTGGTCGAACAGGATCAGGATGCCGTCGCCGATCAGGTCGGCCGCGTCCGGGCCGATGCGGGTCAGGACCGTGCGGAACAAAGGGGTCGTGTCCATCGCGCGCCTCAATAAAGGCCGAAGCTGAACAGCCAGCCGATGACGACCGAGACCGGCCCCATGATCTGCCGGCTGATGAGCACGGCGGGAACGCCCACCTGCACCGTCTGCGGCTTGGCCTCGCCGAGCGCCAGCCCGACCGGCACGAAGTCGCACCCGACCTGGGTGTCGAACGCGAACAGCGCCGGCAGGGCGAACTGCGGCGGGATGTTGCCGGCGCCGATCTGCTGGCCGATCAGCACGCCGACCACCTGCGCGATCACGGCGCCCGGCCCGAGCACGGGCGAAAGGAACGGCAGGCCGCAGATGGCGGACAGCAGCAGCAGGCCGAACAGGTTGCCGCCCAGCGGGGTGAGCACGGAGGCGATGATCGTGCCGAGGCCGGTCGCGTTGATGACGCCGATCAGCATGGTCACGAAGGCCATGAACGGCAGCACGTTGCGGATCACCTGGTCGATGGACCGGCGCCCGCTTTGGAACAGCACGCCGACCACGCCGCCCATGGAGCGGCCGATGTTGGCGATGAACCCGGTGAACCCGCCGCCCATGTCGCCGGACGGCGCCTGCATGGTGAAGGGGCTGCCGGCGGCCGGGGCCGTTGCTGGCGCCGGCCCTGGCGCCGGGACTGGCGCCGGGACTGGCGCCGCTTCCGGCACTTCTGCGCCATCGGCCGGCTCCATCGTGTCCAGCGTCACTCCGGAGACATAGACGTCCTCGGTGATGAACTGGGCCAGCGGGCCGGACTGCCCGACGGGCAGCATGTTGATGGTGGGGATACGCTTGCGCGCGTAAACGCCGCATCGCGCCGTGCCGCCGCAGTCGATCACGACGGCGGCCATCTCGCTCTCGATGGCCGGCGTGCGGAACCCGTCCACCGCGGTGGCGCCGGTCAGCTCCGCCAGGCGCCGCGCGACCGGCGGGATGCCGCCGCCGGTGATGGCGACGATCTTGTCCCTCTCCGCCGTGGGCGCGATGACCAGGGGGCCGCCCCAGCCCTGGTCGCCCGCGCTCACGCGCACGGTGCGGAAACGCTGGGCCGCGGGGACGCCGGGCTTCACTTGCTGGTCCATGGTGCGCCCTCCCTTCCCTAAAGCGTCACGCCCTGGCGGCGCGCCAGGAACAGGGTGATGCGCTCCGTCAGGATGCCCTTGAGCAGGATCACGACAAGGCCCGCGATGAAGTAGCGCACCGCCAACGGGCCGAGGGGCAGGTTGAGCGCCAGGATGCCGTTCGCGACGCCGAGCCAGACGAACAGCTCCCCGGAGTTGCCGTGGGGGAACAGCCCGGTGATGGGATGGCAGAACGAGACGGCCGAGTCGTAGAACGCGGGCTTGTGCCGCTCCTCCAGGAACACGCCGAAGCTGTAGGCCATCGGGTTCGTCAGGAAGAACATGGCCAGCAGCGGCAGCACCGTGTAGCGCGTCAGCGCGTAACGCCCGGCGAACCGCGCGAACCGATGCACCCGCTGCTCGCCGATCAGCGCGATCAGCGCATAAACGGCCGTCAGCAGCACGACCAGCGTCGGCAAGATGCCGGTGACAAAGGCGACGAACACCTTGCCGCCTGCGTTGAAGATGTTGATGAAGTCCTGTCCGGCATGGGAAAGAAGTTCGAGCACGTTTGCCTCCTTTGCGGTTCGTTGTTGTCATACCAACGGCGCTTTGCCCTGGCTTCTCCCCGTCATTGCGGGCCGCCTTTGCGGCGCGGCGATCCAGGACTGCAA
>CAXTTB010000491.1:0-3343 GCA_964246905.1 uncultured Acetobacteraceae bacterium
ATCCAGCACCGCGCCCTTCCGCAGCACGGCGCCCGGCAGGCGCTGCGTATGGGCCAGCACCGCCCCAAGGGCATCTGTCAACGCGATCCGGCCGAAGATCAACTGACGGACGCCGCCCCGCGCCGGACCGCCACGACCTGCGCCAGGATCGACAGGGCGATCTCCGGCGCTGTCACCGCCCCGATGTCCAGCCCGACCGGCCCGCGTATCCGCGCCAGCGCCGCGTCGCCATGGCCCAGCTCCCGCAGCCGCGCGAGCCGCGCCGCGTGCGTCTTCCGCGAGCCGAGCGCGCCCACGTAGAACGCCTCCGACCGCAAGGCCCGGTCCAGCGCCGGGTCGTCGAGCTTCGGGTCGTGCGTCAGCGTCACGATGGCGGTGCGGCTGTCGGGCCGCAGCGCGTCCAGCGCCTCGTCCGGCCAGTCCGTGCTGACGGTCACGCCGGGGAACCGCTCGTCGCTGGCAAAGGCGCGGCGCGGGGCGGCGACTGTCACGCCATAGCCCAGCCCGGCCGCCATCGGCACCAGCGCCTGGGCGATGTGCACGGCGCCCACGACAACCAGGCGCAGCGGCGGGTTGTAGGCGTGGAGGAACCATTGCGCGCCGTCCGCCTCGGCCGGCTGGCTACGGTCCGCCCGCAACGCGGCCTCGGCGGCGGCGGCCAGCCCGGGCGGCGCGTCGTCGCCGGGCAGCAGGACCTGCTCGCCGGAGGGCAGGCGCGTCGCCAGCACCACGGGACGCTGCGCCGCCCGCGCCTGCTCCAGCCGGGCCAGCAGGTCGGGCGTCATCCCAGGCGCTCGACGAACACCTTGAGCTTGCCGCCGCAGGCGAGGCCCACTTCCCAGGCGCGCTCGTTGGTCACGCCGAAGTCGAGCAGTTGCGGGGCGCCGGTCTCAATGGTGCGCTTGGCCGCGTCCGCCACCGCGCCCTCGATGCAGCCGCCGCTGACCGAGCCGGCCATGCGCCCGCTCGCCGTCACCGCCATCTGGCTGCCGGGCGGGCGGGGCGAGCTGCCCCAGGTTTCCGTCACCGTCGCGATCGCCACCTGCTCGCCCGCCTGCGACCACGCGCTCGCGGTGCCCAGCACGTCCTCGGCTTCAGTCATGCAGATCTCCATTGCTCACGCCCGCGCGGCGGGGCCGGACGGGACAGCAGGTCCACCAGGTCGCGCAGGCTGTCGAGGCTGTGGACCGTCCGAAACTCGTCCACATGCGGCAGCATCGCCCGGATGCCTCCGGATTTGGGCTGGAACCCGTCCCACCGCAACAGGGGATTGAGCCAGATCAGCCGGCGGCAGGAGCGGTGCAGGCGGTCCATGTTCTCCGCAAGGCCCGCGGCGCCGTCGCGGTCCAGCCCGTCCGTGACCAGCAGCACCACGGCCCCCTGGCCCAGCACGCGCCGCGCCCAGCGTTGGTTGAATTCCTGCAACGCCTCGCCGATGCGGGTGCCGCCGGACCAGTCGGGCACGGCGTGGGCCACCATCTGGAAGGCGACCTCCGGGTCGCGGAAGCGCAGTTGCCTCGTGATGTTGGACAGCCGCGTGCCGAACAGGAAGACGTGCACCCGGTCCCGGTCGTTTGCCACCGCGTGGAGGAAGTGCAGCAGCACCTGGGCATAGCGTGCCATGCTGCCGGAGATGTCGCACAGCACCACGAGCGGCGGCGGGCGGACCAGGCGGGCGCTGCGGGACAGCTCCGTCATCTCCCCGCCCCGGCGCAGGCTGCGGCGAAGCGTGGCCGCGAGGTCGATGCGCGGCCCGTGCGTGTCGGGGCGCAGCCGCCGGGTGCGGCGCAGGTCGAGGGGGAGGGAGAGCCGGCGGATCTCGGCCTTGGCGCGGCCGACCTGCTCGGCGCTCATCTGCTCGAAGTCCATGCGGCCGAGCTGCTCCCGCTCGCTCACCGTCATGGTGGCGTCGAGTTCGGGCGGGGTCTCCTCCGGCTTGGGCGGCTGCTTGCGGGGCGGGGCCATCGCCTCGGCGATGCGGCGGGCGCCGGGCTGCGGCTTCTGCTCCGGCGGCGGGCTGCCTTCGAGCAAGGCGAGGGCGGCGGCGTACTTCCCGGCGTCGGGGTCGCGCCAGAACAGGTCGAAGGCGTGGTCGAACAGCTCGATATGCTCGTGCCGGTGCACCATGAGGCCGCGCAGCGCCGAGCGGACCTGGGCGCGCTCGCCCAGCTCGATCAGCTCCAGCGCCTGCCCGGCCGCGATCACCTCCGCCGGGCCGACCGGCAGCCCGGCCCGGCGCAGCAGGCGGGCGAAGTGCATGACGTTCGCGCCCAACCGGCCGGAGGTGGTTGTCATAGCGGCGGCTGGGTCTTCGCCTTCGCCTCCGCGATCAGGCGGGCAGCCTCCGCGCCACGCACCTTGGCGATGTCGTCCTGGTACTTCAGCAGCACGCCCAGCGTCTCGTCCACCGCCTCCGCGCCCAGCTCCTTCTGGTCCAGGTATTGGAGGGCGCCCGCCCAGTCGATGGTCTCGGCAACGCCGGGCAGCTTGAACAGGTCGGCCTCGCGCAGCCGCTGCACGAACTCCACCACTTCCTGCGACAGCCGCAGCGGCAGGCCCGGCGCCTTGGCGGCCAGGATCGCGCGCTCCCGCGACGCGGTGGGGTAGTCCACCCATTGGTACAGGCAGCGGCGGCGGATCGCGTCGTGAACCTCCCGCGTCCGGTTGCTGGTCAGCACGACGACGGGCGGCACGGCGGCGCGGACGGTGCCGTACTCCGGCACGGTGATCTGGAAATCGGCCAGCAGCTCCAGCAGGAACGCCTCGAACGGCTCGTCGGCGCGGTCCAGCTCGTCGATCAGCAGCACGGCGGGCGGCTGGTCAGGGTCGATGGCGGACAGCAGTGGCCGGGCTTGCAGGAAAGGGCGGGAGAAGATGCTTTGCGCCAGGCGGTCCTGGTCGCGGTCGCCTCCGGCCTCGGCCAGGCGGATCGCCATCAACTGCCGCGCGTGGTCCCACTCGTAGGCCGCGGCGGACAGGTCCATGCCGTCATAGCATTGCAGCCGCACCAGCCGCCGGCCCAGCCCGGACGCCAGCACCTTGGCGATCTCCGTCTTGCCGGTGCCGGGTTCGCCTTCCAGGAACAGCGGGCGGCGCATGGCCAGCGCCAGGTGCACGGTGGTCGCAAGGTCCCGGTCGGCGATGTAGCCGCCCCTAGCCAGCAGGGCGGCGGTCTCCGCGACGGTGCCGGGCAGCGCCCCGGCCAAGGGAACGGCAGCCGAAGGGGCGTCAGCCAAAGACGTAGCTTTTAAAGATCATCACGAAGATGACGAGGTAGATGGCCCCGCCGATGAAGGCGATGCGCGGGAAGCCGAACGGCTCCTTGGGGATCAGGGAGAAGAGG
>CAXTTB010000492.1:0-3338 GCA_964246905.1 uncultured Acetobacteraceae bacterium
TGCTCGAGGTGACGGGCACGGTCGGGCAGCTCACCACCGTGATCTCGCCGGGCTACGGGTTCAGCGCGATCATCGTGGCGTTCCTGGGCCGGCTGAACCCGCTGGGCGCCATTCCCGCCGGGCTGCTGCTGTCCTTGTCCTACCTGGGCGGGGACGCGGCGCAGATGCAGCTCGGGCTGCCCAACGCGGTGACGGGCATCTTCCAGGGCATCCTGCTGTTCTGCCTGCTGGGCTGCGACGTGCTGCTGCTGCACCGCATCCGCTGGCGGGCGGCGGCGCGCAAGGCGGCGTGATGCTCCTCGCCCTCACCAGCGCCCTGGTCAGCATCCTGGCCGCCTCCACCCCGCTGCTGCTGGCCGCGACGGGGGAGCTGGTGGCGGAGCGGGCGGGGGTGCTGAACCTCGGCGTCGAGGGCATGATGCTGGCCGGCGCCATCGCGGGCTTCGCCACCGCGGAGGCCACGGGGCTGGCCTCCCTCGGCCTGCTCGCGGCCGTGGCGGCGGGCATGGCGCTGGCGCTGCTGTTCGGCGTGCTGACGCTGACGCTGCAGGCCAACCAGACGGCGACCGGCCTCGCTTTGACGATCTTCGGCCGGGGGTTCAGCGCGTTGCTGGGCGCGGGCTACGTCGGCATCGCGGCGCCCACCCTGCCGAAGCTGCACATCCCGGTGTTGACGGACCTGCCGGTGGTCGGCCCGGTGCTGTTCGGGCACGACCTGCTGGTCTATGCGGCGCTGGCGATCCTCGCGGCGGTGGCCTGGGCGGTCCGCGGCACCCACGCCGGGCTGGTGCTGCGGGCGGTGGGGGACTCGCACGGCGCGGCCCATTCCCTTGGGTACGCGGTGGTGCCGATCCGCTACGCCGCGGTGCTGTTCGGCGGCGCGCTGGCGGGGCTGGCGGGCGCCTACATGTCCCTGGCCTACACGCCGCTGTGGGCGCAGGACCTGACGGCCGGGCGGGGCTGGGTGGCGGTGGCGCTGGTGACGTTCTCGGCCTGGCGCCCGTTCTGGCTTCTGGTCGGGGCGTGGTTCTTCGGGGCGCTGATGTACCTGTCGCTCTACGTGCAGGCGCTGGGGATCGCGGTGCCCTCGGCGCTGCTGTCGGCGCTGCCCTATGTCGGCACGGTGGTCATGCTGGTGCTGATCTCGCGCGACGTGCGCCGCATCCGGCTCTACCGCCCGGCCATGCTGGGCCAGCTCTTCCAGCCGCGGAGCTGACGGCGGCGGTCAGGCTTGGCGTCCGCTGCGGGGCCGGGCCGGCAACGGGAAGAACATGCCGGTCCGCCGGCTGTAGGCCCGGTACTCGCCGTCCAGGGTGCTGTGCGTGAACTTCGCCTCCTCCGTCCTGGCCGCAAGGGTGTAGGTCACGCCCATGGCCGCCGGCACGGTCCAGGGCAGCAGGCCGGGGACCGCCAGCGCCGTGGCCACCCAGAACATCAGGTAGGCCAGGTAGAAAGGATGCCGCGCCACCCGGTACGGCCCCCCCGTGTCGAGGAACGCCGGCGCGTCCGGCGTGAAGGCCATGGTGAAGCGTTTGCGCCGCGTATGCAGGACGCACCACCAGAACAGCGCCAGCGACAGCACGCACAAGGCGAACGGCGCCAGCCGAAGCCCGCCCGGACGGGCGCCGACCCCGTAGAGGAACCCGGCGAACGCCAGCAGGCTGGCCGCCGACACCGCCGTCATGCCCCAGGGAACCCGGCCGGCCCGCTGGAAATGGAACCGCGCCGCCCAGGTGAACGAACCGAAGCAGCCGGACCCAGCCAGCAGCACGCACCCACCGCGCCAATCCGTCATGGCCTCGCCCTCGAATGAAGGAGCGGCCTCAAGACAGGACCGCTGCGGCAGGCCGGCGCAGCGGGCGGGATAACGGACCCAGCCCCTACTTGCCCGGGCGCCATGGGAGCGTCCAGCGCCGACCGCCTACGAAGGCCGGATCTGCGTCGTCATCGGCTGCCTGGAGAAAGGCCCGGATATGTCGCCCTGTGCAGAGGCATCGAGGTCCAGCAAAGGGGAGCAGCCGTGCACGGCGTCGTGATATCCATACGCATATAGTAACAGATATGGCGACGCTGGGCCAGGCGCGTGGGTCCCATGGCCTGCACGCCACGTGCGCTCCTCCGATCAAAGGCGCAGCGTCCCCCCGCCGTCCGGCGCGTGCGGCAAGGCCGTGTTCACGATTCCAGAAGGCTGATACAGAACTGGGACGAACGGGAGGGCGCATGATGAGACGCTGTTGGACCGCGGTTTGCTCATTGCTGCTTCTGGCGGCGCAGCCCGGGACCGGGCGCGCCGCGGTGACGGAGGACATGTTCCAGATGCGCGACACCGCCGACCTGGTCGGCCTGTGCAGCGCCGGCCAGGGCGATCCGCTGTACGTCGCGGCGATCCATTTCTGCCAGGGCTTCGGCTCCGGCGCCTACGGCGTCGCCAGCGAGTACGAGGGCGCGCGGAGCCGGGCACGCCTGTTCTGCCCGCCGGCCGCGGACCGCCGTCCAAGCCGGAACGACGCCATCGCCGAGTTCGTGCAGTGGGCGAACGCCCGGCCGGACGCCATGCGGCTCCCGGTGACGGACGGGCTGCTGCGCTTCCTGTCCGACCGCTTCCCGTGTCCCGTGGCCACGGCCGCGAAGGGAGGCCGTCGATGAAACGCATCACCCTGGCCCTCGCGGCTGCCGGCAGCCTCGCGTTGAGCAGCCTGGCGCTGAGCGGCTGCGCGGAGCTGAACAACACGCAGCAGCGGGCCTTGACCGGCACCGGGATCGGCGCCGCGGGCGGCGCGGTGCTGGGCGCCATCGGCGGCAATGCCGGGCTGGGCGCGGTGCTGGGCGCCGGCGCCGGCCTGGCGGGCGGGCTGATCACCGACAGCGTGAAGAAGAACGAGGCGCAGAACTACCGGAACGGCTACGCCGCCGGCTACAACTCCCGGCGCTGACGCGCGCCCGGCGCCGTGCCGCCCACCGCCCACCTCGCCGCGATCAACGTCTTCATCGGCGACATCCAAGGCGGGCTGGGTCCGTTCCTGTCCACCTGGCTGGCCGGGACGGGCCATTGGAGTCCGGACCGCGTCGGCCTCGTCACCACTGCCGTGGGCCTGGGCACCCTGCTGCTGAACGGCCCGGCCGGCGCGCTCGCGGACCGCACGGGCCGCCCGCGCACGCTGCTCGGCCTGGCCTGCGCCGCGATCCTCCTCGGCACGCTCTCGCTGCTCTATGCCCGGAGCTTCACGGCCGTGCTGCTCGCGCAGTTCGTCGCCGCGGCCGGCGGGACCCTGGTGCTGCCCGCCTTGACCTCGCTCACGCTGGGCATCGTCGGCAAGGCGGGCTTCCCGCGCCAGCAG
>CAXTTB010000493.1:0-3329 GCA_964246905.1 uncultured Acetobacteraceae bacterium
ACGCCTTGCTCATCCACCAAAGCTGGAAGCGATATAACCACCCTGAAAGGGGTGCCCGTAAGGTGACGAATGCCACAGACTCCGGCGGCCCGCCCCGGCATCCATGCGGCATCGCGAACGCTTGGAGGCTCCCATGAGGCACCCGACACCCAACCCCGTCCGCTTCGCCGTGATCGCGCACCTCGCCGAGGACGTGCGGCACACCGCCGATCATGTCGTCACCCGCGCCCGCGCCGCCCGGCGGCACGGCGCCACGGCGGACGCCTACCGCATCAGCGCCGAGGGGCTGGACGCCCAGGCCGACCGGGCGGAGGCGCTGCTGTTCAGCCGGGCCGTGCAGACGTTCCGCGCCGCCGCCGCGGAGAACCGGCTGACCGCGGACGCGCTGGAGGTGCTGGAGGGCCGCACGGGGCTGTAACACGCGGGCACTTGGCCGTTGCCGCCCCCTGCGCGAACGGCGAGGATGGCGCCATCGGCAGGGGGGCGAAGCCGGCATGACCAAGCCAGTTCCGGACGAGCAGTTGACCGTCACCACCATCGCGAAGCGGCCCGACCTGCTGCCGACCGTCGCCGACTGGCTTTGGCGCGAATGGTGGCAGCGCAGCGGGCACTCGCTGGAGCAAACCCAGGCCATCTACGCCGTCGGCTGCGCCGAGGTCGGAGTGCCGCAAACGTTCGTCCTGCTCGCCGGCGGGACGCCCATCGGCACCGCAAGCCTCGCCAGGACGGACCTTGAGGAGAGGCCGGACCTCACGCCCTGGCTGGCCGGCGTGTTCGTGGTTCCGGAAGCCCGGGGGCGAGGTCGCGTGAGGCATTTGCTGGCCGCGTTTGATGGCGCGTGCCGGGCTGCGGCCATCCCGACGGCATGGCTGTACACCAACACCGCCGAACAGGTGTACCTCCGGGGCGGCTGGCACGTCGCGGAAACCGTCCAGCGCCAGGGCAAGCGGCCCACCACGCTGATGCGGCGGGACTTCGTTTGATGTAATCACCGAAAGTCCTGACCTGTTGAGGCTGTTCGCGCTTGTAGGGTGGGAAAGCGTCAGCGCCTCCCACCATGGGCCAGCGCCGTCCTGTGGCGGGTGGCGCTGCGCTGATCCGTCCTACGCCGCCCGCAGCCAGGCACGGGTCACGGTTTTCGGCAGACGGCATGATGCCACGCACGGCCAGCCCGGCGGCAATGTGACCGGGCGGCGGCTCGCAGTCCGGGCGCCCGTCTCCATCTGATGGGGGCCGCCGCTGCGGCTTGGGGTGCCATGGTTGACGTTGGGAAGAAGGGCGCCCGCCGCGGGCCGAGGTCGGCGATGGTCCTGGCCGGCCCCCTGTTGCTCGCCGCCGCCTGTTCCCAGCACGCGGCCCCCTCCGCGGTCCTGGACGCCAACAAGGTGGGGTCCGTCGCCGTCGGACGCTCCTCCCGCGCCGACGTGTTCGCCGCCCTGGGGCAGCCCAGCCGCACCGAGCGGAGCGCCAACGGCGAGGCCTGGATCTACGAGGCGCGGACCGGCGATGCCGGGGGCCGCGGCTGGATGAACGGGGTCTCCGCCGCGTCCGGGGTGGCGGGCGCCTTCGTGCCCTATGTCGGCCTGATCGGCTCCGGCCTCGGCCTCGCGGGCGTGGGGGCGGACGCGATGCGCGAGGAGCCGCAGGCGGTCAGCCTGGCGGTGTCGTTCCGGGAGGACGGCATGGTGCGGGACTGCGCCTATTCCAGCACCGCCGTGCCGGCGGGCGTAGCCGGGCCGGCTGCGGGCGCCGCCACGGCCCCGGCGCCCATCGACTGCCAGAGACCCGTCGTGAGACCCGTCGTGCTCGCCCCCGTCCCCCAAGCGCCGGCACCCGCCAAGCGCCGCTGAGCGCGGTCACGCGATGTTCACCCGGCGCCCCGGCATCCCGCGCGGGCCTGCCGGGTTGTCCCCGGACCACCATCCCGAGGACCCAGCCCATGCGCGCACTGACCTGGCACGGCAAGGAAGACATCCGCTGCGACACCGTGCCCGACCCGACCATCCAGGACGGGCGCGACGCCATCATCAAGGTCAGCGCCTGCGCCATCTGCGGCTCCGACCTGCACCTCATGGGCGGCTTCGTGCCGACCATGGAGAGCGGCGACATCCTGGGCCACGAGTGCATGGGCGAGGTCGTCGAGGTCGGGAAGGATAATGCCAAGCTCAAGATCGGCGACCGCGTCGTGGTGCCGTTCACCATCTGCTGCGGCGAGTGCCGGCAGTGCAAGTGGGGCAACTGGTCGGCCTGCGAGCGCACCAACCCGAACGGCGAGATGCAGGCCAAGCAGTACGGCTACCCGCTGGCCGGGCTGTTCGGCTACTCCCACATCACCGGCGGCTACCCCGGCGGCCAGGCGCAGTATGTCCGCGTGCCCTATGCCGACGTGGGTCCGATCAAGGTGCCGGACAACCTGACCGACGAGCAGGTGCTGTTCCTGTCCGACATCTTCCCGACCGCCTTCATGGCGGCCGAGCATTGCGAGATCGGGCCGGAGGACACCATCGCCATCTGGGGCTGCGGCCCGGTGGGCGTGTTGGCGGTGAAGTCCTGCTTCCTCCTGGGCGCCAAGCGGGTCATCGCCATCGACACGGTGCCGGAGCGCCTGGCGCTGGCGCGGGAGGCTGGGGCAGAGACCATCGACTACGCATCGCAGGGCGTGCAGGACACGCTGATGGAGATGACGCACGGCCAGGGGCCGGACGCGGTGATCGAGGCGGTCGGCCTGGAAAGCCACGGCGCCGACACGCTGATGCAGAAGGTCAGCTCCGCCGTGATGAGCCATGTCAGCGCCACGGAACGCCCCTTCGCGCTGAACCAGGCCATCCTCGCCTGCCGCCCCGGCGGCATCGTGTCGATGCCGGGCGTGTTCGCAGGGCAAGTCGGCCCGGTGGCGCTGGGCGCGTTCATGCAGAAGGGCCTGACCTGGAAGACCGGCCAGACGCACATGCAGCGTTACCTCAAGCCGCTCTTGGAGCGGATCGAGAAGGGGGAGATCGACCCGTCCTTCATCATCTCGCACCGGGCGAGCAGCCTGGAAGACGGGCCGGAGCTTTACAAGACGTTCCGGGACAAGAAGGACAAGTGCACGAAGGTGGTGCTGCGCCCGAACGGGTGAGGCGCTACAGGTCGGGGGGCGAAAGGTCCAGCCCGTCGTAAAGCTCCGACATGGGAACCTCCACCCCGATTTCCGGCATGAGGAGCACGCCGCCGCGGTCCAGCACTTGCAAATCCCAACCGGTTTCACTGCGGATGACAACGGTGGCGAACGCCTGGTCCTGTTCCAGCATGACATATCTTTGCACGGAGAGCAGCGCGCAGTACTCCAC
>CAXTTB010000494.1:0-1863 GCA_964246905.1 uncultured Acetobacteraceae bacterium
GCGTGAGCGAGGCCGATGCCCAGACCTACCAGCAGCACGTCAACGAGGGCGGCACGCTGGTGACGGCGCGCGTGGACGACGCTCAGGCGGCGCAGGTCGAGCAGATGATGAGCATGGGAAGCGGCATGACGGGCAGCACCATGACCCGTCCGTCGAGCTACGCCGCCCCGTCCACGACGACGGGTGCCACGACCATGGGGTCCACCACGATGGGCGGCATGGACACGACGCTGCCGGGCGAGACGACCGCCGAGCGCGACCGCGACGCGGGCCTTACGCGCTAGTCAGGCAAAACAGGCGGCTGCCTCAGTGGGCAGCCGCCCAGTTCCGGCCAGACCCGGTTTCCACGACGAGCGGCACCGAAAGCGCAGCCGCGTCTTCCATAACACGCTTGGCCACGGCAGCCGTCGCGTCGGCTTGTTCGTCCGGGGCTTCGAACAGCAGCTCGTCGTGCACCTGCAGCAGCAGGCGCGCGGTTAGGCCCGCCTCGGTCAGCGCCTCCGGCAGCCGCGTCATGGCACGCTTGATGATGTCCGCCGCCCCGCCTTGCAGCGGCGCGTTGATCGCCTGGCGCTCGGCATAGGCCCGGCGCTGCGCCGATTTGTCGGCGATGCCCGGCACCCAGCAGCGCCGTCCGGACAGCGTGAGGACGTAGCCGTATTGCCGGGCCTCTTCCTTCGTGCGGTCCATGTAGGCGCGTATGCCGGGGTAACGCTCGAAATAGGCCTGGATGTAGAGCCGGGCCTCCCCGGCGTCGATGCCAAGCTGCCGCGCCAGGCCGAAGGCGCTGATGCCGTAGATGATGCCGAAGTTGATCGCTTTGGCCCGGCGGCGCGTCGCGGCGTCCAGGCTGGCCATGGGCACGCCGAACACCTCCGACGCCGTGCGGGCATGGATGTCCTGGCCCGTCGCGAACGCCTCCTTCAACGGCGCGATGTCGGCGGCGTGCGCCATCAGCCGCAGCTCGATCTGCGAGTAGTCGCAACTTACCAGAACATGCCCCGGCTCGGCGACGAAGGCGCGGCGGATGCGGCTGCCTTCCTCCGTGCGGATCGGAATGTTCTGCAGGTTCGGGTCGGTGCTCGACAGCCGCCCGGTGCTGGTGACGGCCTGCGCGAAGCTGGTGTGGACGCGCCCGGTCTCCGGGTTGATCTGGCCGACCAGCGCCTCCGTGTAGGTCGAGCGCAGTTTTGACAATTGCCGCCAGTCGATGATGCGGGCCGGCAGCTCGTGCCCCTGGTCGGCCAGGCTTTGCAGCAGGAACACGTCGGTGCCCCAGGCGCCGCTCGGCAGGCGCTTGCCGCCGGGCAGCTTCTGCTCGTCGAACAGGATCTCCCCGAGCTGCTTCGCGCTGCCCAGGCTGAACGGGCGGCCGGCCATGGCGTGGATCTCGGTCTCCATCACGCCCATGCGCTCGGCGAAGTCGGCCGACATGCGGCGCAGCTCGGCCTCGTCCACCTTCACCCCGGCCCGCTCCATGCCCATCAGCACGGGGATCAGCCGGCGCTCCAGCCGCTCGTACAGCACGAGGCTGCGGGTGGTGCGAAGGCGCGGGCGCAGGGCGTGCCACAGCCGCAGGGTCACGTCCGCGTCCTCCGCGGCGTAGGGCGCGGCGCGGTCGAGCGGCACCAGCGCGAACGGGATGCGCGCCCGCCCGGTGCCGGTCACGCTGTCGTAGCTGATGGGCTGATGGCCCAGGTGCATGACCGAAAGCTCGTCCATGCCATGCCCGTGCGCCCCGGCCTCCTGCGCGTAGGACACCAGCATCGTGTCATCGACCGGCGCGATGTCCGGCAGCCCGGCGCGGCGCAGCACCAGCATGTCGTACTTGGCGTTGTGCAGCACCTTGAGCACCGCCCGGTC
>CAXTTB010000494.1:1873-3311 GCA_964246905.1 uncultured Acetobacteraceae bacterium
CCAAGGCCTTGAGCGCGTCCTCCGGCTCGATCTGCTGTACCGCGGCAGCCGGTTCCGGCGCGGGGGCATCCAACGTCCCTTGGGCCGCCGTCTCCGCCGCGCGGTGCCGCAGCGGCACGTAGCAGGCCCGGCCCGGCGCGGTGGCGAGCGAGAACCCCACCAGTTCGGCCCGCAGCGCATCGAGGCTGTCGGTCTCCGTGTCCAGCCCGACGGTGCCGGCCGCCCGCGCCTCCTCGATCCAGGCTTGCAGCCCGTCCAGCGTCGTCACGCACTCATACGGGCCGAACGGCGCTTGTGCCGTGGCGTCCGGCACCGGGGTGCCCAGCGGCGGGGCCGGTCCTTCCGCGCCGAGCTTCGCCACCATGCTGCGGAACCCCTGGGACAGCAGCCAGGCCACCAGGGTTTCCCGGTGCGGCTCCTTGGCGCGCAGGTCGTCCAGCGGCAGCGGCAGCGGCACGTCGCAGCACAGCTCCACCAGCTTGCGGCTGATCCGCGCGGCGTCCGCGTGGGCGAGCAGCATGTCGCGGCGCTTCGAGGGCTTCATGCCCTCCGCCGCCGCCAGCACGCCCTCCACGTCGCCGAACTCCTGGATGAGCTGGGACGCGGTCTTGGGGCCGATGCCGGGCACGCCGGGCACGTTGTCGACGCTGTCGCCCATCAGGGCCTGCACGTCCACGACCTTCTCGGGCGGGACGCCGAACTTCTCCATCACCTCCGCCGGGCCGATGGGCTTCTGCTTGATCGGGTCCTGCATCGAGACGCGCTCGCCCACGAGCTGCATCAGGTCCTTGTCCGACGAGACGATGGTGACCCGCCCGCCCGCCGCCACCGCGGCGCGGGCATAGGAGGCGATCAGGTCGTCGGCCTCCCACGTCGCCAGCTCCACGCCCGGCACGCCGAACGCCGCCGTCGCGTCGCGCACCAGGGTGAACTGCGGCACGAGTTCCGGCGGCGGCTCCGGCCGGTGCGCCTTATATTGGGCATACATGTCGTTGCGGAACGTCGTGCGCCCGGCGTCGAACACGACGGCGATGTGGGTGCCTTCGTGCCGTTCCAGCAGGCGGGCCAGCATGTTGGAGAAGCCGAACACGGCGTTGACCGGCGTGCCGTCCGCCCGCGCCATGGGCGGCAGCGCGTGGAAGGCGCGGAAGATGAAGCCGGACCCGTCGATCAGGATCAGGTGCATGGGGGACGCTTCGGGGAAGGGCGCTTCCGGCATGGCGTCAGTGGTCGCTGTCCGTGGCGCCCTCGTTCAGCACGAAGATGCGGGAGCACCAGGGGCAGAACGTCTGCTGCTCCACGATGCGGAGCCAGACCCGGGGGTGGCCCAGCGGCCCGTCGCCACCGTCGCACGCCACGACGCGGTCATCGACGTGCAGGACCTCGGGCAGGCCGACCTCGGGATGGGGCGTGTTGGCGCCAAAGGGCATGTCGGGGC
>CAXTTB010000495.1:0-581 GCA_964246905.1 uncultured Acetobacteraceae bacterium
CGGCGTTCACCGCCGCCCCGGCCTCCGTCAGGAGCGCCAGAGCGGCGGCGCAGTCCCACAGGTTGATGTGCAGCTCCGCATAGCCGTCCATCCGCCCGGCCGCAACGTCCGCCAGGCCCAAGGCGCCGGAGCCGCCGGCGCGCAGCATCACGCCCGCGTCCAGCACCCGGCGGCACAGCGCCAGGTAGTCGTCGGCGGCGCCGCGCGGCGACCACCCGGCCTCGATGATCGCGCGGTCCAGGCGGTCCGTCGCCGCCACCCGGATGGGCACGCCGTTCAGCGTGGCGCCCTGCCCCTGGCAGCCGGCGAAGGTCTCGGCCAAGGCGGGCGCCGCCAGCACGCCGAGCAGGAAGCCGTCGCCCTCGACCAGGCCGACCGAGACGCACCAGCGGGCGGCGCCGCGGGCGTAGTTGCTGGTGCCGTCGATGGGGTCCACCACCCAGCGCAGGCGCCCGTCCCGGGTGCGCCCGGCCTCCTCGCCCAGGAAGCCGTCCTCCGGGAAGGCGGCGAGCAGGCCGTTCGACAGGAAGCGCTCCACAGCGCCGTCCACCTCCGTCAGCCAGTCCTGCCGGTCCTTCAGC
>CAXTTB010000495.1:591-1065 GCA_964246905.1 uncultured Acetobacteraceae bacterium
GGGCGCAGCCGCATCGCCAGCGCGCCCGCCTGCCCGGCCAGCTCCTGCGCCGCGGCGAAGCGGCGGGCGAGCGCGCTCATGCCCGCACGCTTGACACGGGGGCGGCGAGCGGCTGGATGGGCGGCATGAGGCGCATGGTGGTCCTTCTGGGTGTGCTGGCCGTCGCGGGCTGCTCCGGCTACGAGCCGCGGGCGGAGACCGACCGCTCCGCGCCGAAATACCAGGCCGACCTGGCATCGTGCCAGCAATCATCCGTGGAGGCGGTCAACAAGCGCAACGCCAAGACCGGCCTGGCCTGGATCAGCTCCCCGGTGCGGCGGCCTTTCCAGGTCCGC
This sequence comes from uncultured Acetobacteraceae bacterium, assembly GCA_964246905.1. GTDB lineage: Bacteria > Pseudomonadota > Alphaproteobacteria > Acetobacterales > Acetobacteraceae > CAHJXG01. Next base: position 927 of record CAXTTB010000495.1, read on the forward strand.
GCGGCGATCCGGGATTGCGTGCGGGGGAAGGGTTATGTGGTCCCGGGATGAGAAGAAAGGGGGGGGGGGGGGGGGGGGGGGGGGGGGCGGGGGGGGGGGGGGGGGCGGGGCGGGGGGGGGGGGGGCGGGGGGGGGGGGC
>CAXTTB010000495.1:1075-3298 GCA_964246905.1 uncultured Acetobacteraceae bacterium
GTCCAGGCGGTACTTCTCCGCGCGCCGCTGCTTGACGGGGCGCAGCGCCGGGGCGCAGGCGGCGACCATCGCCTCCGCCGCGTCGTCGCCGGTGCAGAAGCCGTCGGTCGGGCCGTGCCAGTTCACGAGGACCACGGCGCCGCCGGGGGACAGCGATTGCAGCGACAGCCGGGCCGCGGCCGCCCGGTCGGCGTCGTCCAGGTAATACAGCACCTCGGAGAACAGGATCAGGTCGAAGGCGCCGGGGGGCCAGTCCTGCGGCACCACCATGCGGGCGAACTGGACGTGCGACTGGTCCCGGCACCGGGCGGCGGCGCCCTGCAGGGCGGCGGCGGCGACATCGACGGCCAGGACGGCGTTGCAGCGCCCGGCGAGCTGCCGGGTCAGCACGCCGATGGAGCAGCCGACCTCGAAGGCGCGGGCGTAGCGCAGGCGGGGCAAGGCGGCGAGGGTCGCGGCATACTTGTCGCGCTCATACTCGCTGGTGGCGAACTTCCACGGGTCCGGGTCGCTGGCGTACAGCCGGTCGAAGTGCTCCGGGGTGACGGGGGGCGATGCCACCGGGGTCACGCGGCGGCACGGATGGCGGCGGCCTTGACCTCCTCCGGCGCCGCGCCCTGGAAATTTGCAAAATTCTTCTCGAAGCGCGCCACCAGGTCGGCGGCGGCGCGGTCGTAGGCGGCCTGGTCGGGCCAGGACCGGCGGGGGTCCAGCACCTCGTTCGGGATGCCCGGGACGTCCTGCGGCAGCATCAGGCCGAAGAACGGGTCCTGCACGTAGCGGGCGTGCTTGAGGCTGCCGTCCAGCACGGCGTTCAGCAGGGCGCGGGTGTGCCCGATGCTCATGCGGCGGCCGACGCCGTAGGGGCCGCCGGTCCAGCCGGTGTTGACCAGCCAGCAGTCGGCGCCGTGCCGGGCGATGAGATCGGACAGCATGGCGCCGTACGCCTCCGGGCGGCGCGGCAGGAACGGGGCGCCGAAGCAGGTGCTGAACGTCGCCTGCGGCTCCCGCCCCAGGCCCTTCTCCGTGCCGGCGACCTTGGCGGTGTAGCCGGACAGGAAGTGGTACATGGCCTGCGCCGGGCTGAGCCTGCTGATGGGCGGCAGCACGCCGAAGGCGTCGGCGGTCAGCATCACCACGTTGCGCGGCTGCCCGCCGCGCCCCGACAGGTCGCAGTTGGGGATGAACTCGATGGGGTAGCAGGACCGGGTGTTCTCGGTGAGCGAGGCGTCGGCGAGGTCGAGCCGGCCCTCCGCGTCCACGGCCACGTTCTCCAGCACGGTGCCGAAGCGGTGGGTGGCGGCGTGGATCTCAGGCTCCGCCTCGGCGCTCAGGTTGATGACCTTGGCGTAGCAGCCGCCCTCGAAGTTGAACACGCCGTTCGGCCCCCAGCCGTGCTCGTCGTCGCCGATCAGCGGGCGGTTGGGGTCGGACGACAGGGTGGTCTTGCCGGTGCCGGACAGGCCGAAGAACAGCGCGACCTCGCCGGGGCTGCCGTCCGCGGTGCGGCTCACGTTGGCGGAGCAGTGCATGGGCAGCACGCCCTGCGCCGGCAGCGCCCAGTTCATGATGCCGAAGATCGACTTCTTGATCTCCCCCCCGTACTCGGTGCCGGCGATCACGATGACCCGCTCGGACAAGGACACGACGATGGCGGTGGTGGAGCGCACCCCGTCGATGGCCGGGTCGGCCTGGAAGTGCGGGGCGTGCAGGATCACGTAGTCGGGCGTGAACCCGGCCAGTTCCGCAGGCTCGGGCCGGATGAACATGTTGCGGGCGAACAGGGTGTGCCAGGCTTCGGTGCTGACCAGGCGGACGCGGACGCGGTGCGCCGGGTCCGCGCCGGCATACAGGTCCTGGGTGAACAGCTCCTGGCCCTGCAGGTAGCCCTGGACGCGGGATTTCAGGGTCGCATAGTGCTGCGGCGCCAGCTTCTGGTTGCCGTGGCGCCACCACACGTCGGCGGAGACTTCGGGTTCATCGACCATGAACTTGTCCGCGACCGAGCGCCCGGTGTGCGCGCCGGTCTTGACAACCAGGGCGCCGTCGGACGAAAGCGTGCCCTCGTTGCGGCGCAGCGCGTGGGCGACGAGCTGCGGGGCCGCCAGGTTGGCGTGCACCGCGCGCCCGGGGGACACGCTGGTGCCGGCAAGGGCGGAGGCGGCATCTGTCGGGCAGGCCACTGCTTACTCCCTGGACCGGTCCTGCCCAGGGGGGGCCGGC
>CAXTTB010000496.1:0-3286 GCA_964246905.1 uncultured Acetobacteraceae bacterium
CGCCTCGCGGCACATGTACTCGATGGCGTCCTGGTCGCCCAGCCAGTCCGACCCCTTGACGGTGTCGTACATGTGCCAGCGCCAGTCGTCCTCGCCCATGTTGCCGAGCGAGGCGCCGATGCCGCCCTGGGCGGCGACGGTGTGGCTGCGGGTCGGGAACACCTTGGTGATGCAGGCGGTCTTGAGGCCGGAGGCACCCATCCCGAGGGTCGCGCGCAGGCCGGCGCCGCCGGCGCCCACCACCACGACGTCGTAGGTGTGGTCGACGATGGGGTAGGCGCGGGCGGCGGGCTTGGACATCGCGTTCATCGCAGGGGCATCCAGGTTGCGGCGGGGATCAGCCCGCCAGGGCGAGTTTCAGCACCGACACGGCGCAGGCCAACGCCATCAGCCCGGCGGCACCCTTCACCGCGAGCAGCGCCGGCAGCTTGACACGTTCCACATGCACATAGTCCTCGATGACCACCTGCAAGCCCATCGCCATATGATGGAAAGTTATGAGCACCAACGCCAGCAACAGCGCCGCGTTGAGCGGGTGGCCGACGAAGTGCGCCACCGCCTGCCGCGGCCGTCCCGCCAGGTGCAGCGCCACGTAGACGAACCACAGCGTCAGCGGCACCAGCGCCACCGAGGTCACGCGCTCGGTCCACCACACCGCCGCCCCGGTGCCGGCGGCGCCCAGCCCGCGCGCGCGGCCGAGCGGCGTGCGCAACACCTCGACGTTGACGCCCTCGGCGGTCGCACCCGACTTGCTCATCTCACAGCACCACGATCATGGCGACCAGCGTCGCCAGGCTGAACGCCCCGGTGGCGGCGACCGCCGCCCAGCCCGAGCGGTGGGTGGTGGCCAGGTCGAAGCCGTAGCCGCTGTCCCAGGCCAAATGGCGAATGCCGGCGAAGAAGTGGTACCACAGCGAGACCACCCAGCCGAACAGCACCAGCAGCCCGACCCAGGAGCGCATCGCCGCCGAGACGGTCGCGTAGGCGTGGTCGGAGCTGGCCGCGGCCACCAGCCACCAGACGAACAGCAGCGTGCCGGCGGACAGCGCGATGCCGGTGGCGCGGTTCATGATCGACAGCACCGAGGTGATCTGCGGCTTGTAGACCTGCAAATGCGGCGACAGCGGGCGGCGCACCAACCGCCCGTCCGTGGTGCGCGCCACCATCAGCGCGTCGCGTGCATCCTCCATCCGGCGGCATCCCAATCACGTTTGCAATGCAACATAAGCCGGAAACACCGTGCGGCAACTCTCGCGGCGGGCAGCCTCCCATGCGCGTACAGTGCTATAACGACCCCGGAGCCGGGAGCCAGGGGAATGGTTCGGTGAGCAACACGTTGTATGAGACGGATTTCGTATGCTGGCTGGGCGAGCAGGCGAGACTGCTGCGTGCGGGCGACTTGGCGGCGCTGGACATCGAAAACCTCGCGGAGGAGATCGATGCCGTGAGCCGCAGCGAGCGTCGCGAGCTGTCCAGCCGGATCGAAGTCCTGCTGCTGCACTTGTTGAAATGGAGGATGCAGCCGGAGTTTCGCTGCGCCAGTTGGACCGGCACGATCAGCGGGCAGCGCAGACGCATCGAGGCAGTGCTCGACGACAGCCCCAGCCTGCGCCCGCAAGTCGCGGCGGCGGTCGCCAGGGCATACCCTCACGCAAAGCGCAGGGCGGTGTACGAGACCCGGATGGATGACCACAATTTTCCCACCGAATGCCCGTTCTTGCCCGAGCAGGTTCTCGATGAGGATTTCCTGCCGGAGTAGGCGGCCTTGACAGAGTGAAACCGGAGGAATGCCGGATGGACAGCCTCTACGACACCGACGCCCTGGCCTGGTCCGAGCAGCAGGCCGACCTGCTGCGCCGCCTGGCGGCGGGCGAGCGGCTGAACGAGGCGGTGGACTGGGCCAACGTGATTGAAGAGGTGCAAGACGTGGGTCTCTCGGAGCTTCGCGCCTGCCGCAGCCTCTGGCAGCAGGCCATGGCGCACCTTCTGAAGCTATGTGCCTGGCCTTCCAGCCGCTCCGCCGAACACTGGATAGACGAGGCGGGTGCTTTTCTTGACGATGCCGAGCGGCGGTTCGCACCGTCCATGCGTCAACGGATCGACTTGGAAGAATTGTACGACAAGGCGCTGCGCCGGGTTCGGCAAGCCAGCGACGCCACGGGCGTCCCGCGTGAGCTGCCGCAAGTTTGCCCCTTTACGGTCGAGGAACTGCTCGCCGGCGACATCGCGGAGCTCCGTGCCAAGCTGGCCGCATCCGTCCAGGCTAAGCCGCCCTCCTGAACGCCCCCTGCGCCACCAGCGTCTCGGCGATCTGCACCGCGTTCAGCGCGGCGCCCTTGCGCAGGTTGTCCGAGACGCACCAGAACGCCAGCCCGTGCTCGACCGTGGGATCGACCCGCAGCCGGCTGACATAGGTCGCGTCCTCGCCCTGCGAATCCAACGGCGTGATGTAGCCGCCGTCCTCCGGGCGGTCGTAGACCTGCACCCCCGGCGCCTCGCGCAGCAGCTCGCGCGCCTCCTCCAGGTCGACCGGCAGCTCGAACTCGACGTTGACCGCCTCGCTGTGGCCGATGAACACCGGCACCCGCACGCAGGTCGCGATCAGCTTGATGTCGGGGTCGAGGATCTTGCGGGTCTCGACCGCCATCTTCCACTCCTCCTTGGTCGCCCCGTCGTCCATGAAGCGGTCGATGTGCGGGATGACGTTGAAGGCGATCGGCTTGGTGAAGATCTCCTGGCGCGGCGGGTCGTTGACGAAGCTGGCCTTGGTCTGGCTGAACAGCTCGTCCATGCCCTCCTTGCCGGCGCCGGAGACGCTCTGGTAGGTCGCCACCACCACCCGCTTGACGCGGAAACGGTCGTGCAGCGGCTTCAGCGCCACGACCAATTGGATGGTCGAGCAGTTCGGGTTGGCGACGATGCCGCGCCGCATCCGGGTCAATGCCTGCGGGTTCACCTCCGGCACCACCAGCGGCACGTCCGGCTCCATGCGGAACTGGCTGGTGTTGTCGATCACCACGCAGCCGGCCGCCGCCGCGCGCGGCGCCTGCACCGCCGAGACCGCCGCGCCCGGGCTGAACAGGCCGATGTCGCAGCCCTTGAAGTCGAAGGTGTCGAGGTTGCGCACCTTCAGCACCGCCTTCTCGCCGAACGAGATCTCCTGCCCGACCGAGCGCGCCGAGGCCAGCGCCACCAGCTCGTCGACCGGGAAGCGCCGCTCGTGCAGCGTCTTGATGATCTCGCGCCCGACAGCCCCCGTGGCGCCCGCAACCGCGACCCTGTAGCC
>CAXTTB010000497.1:0-3268 GCA_964246905.1 uncultured Acetobacteraceae bacterium
GGCGCCCGGCGCGGAGGTGCGGATCGCCTTCGGCCACGCGGGCGGCGCCGCGCTGCGGTTCTCCGCATGACGCAGGCCCTGATCGTCGGCGCCGGGCCGGGCCTGTCGGCGAGCTTCGCCCGCGGCCTGGCGCGGCAGGGCGTTGCCGTGGCGCTCGCGGCCCGGCGCACCGGCAAGCTCGCGGCGCTGGCCAAGGAGACCGGCGCCCGCCTGCACGCTTGCGACGCAGCCGACCCCGGGAGCGTTGCCGCCCTGTTCGCCGCCGTGGGCGCGCCCGAGATCGTGCTGTACAACCCGAGCCACCGCGTCCGCGGCCCCCTCGTGGACCTCGACCCGGCGGAGGTGGCCCAAAGCCTCGCCGTCACCGCCTTCGGCGCGTTCCTGGTGGCGCAAGGGGCGGCGCGGGGGATGCTGGCGGCCGGGCACGGCACGATCCTGCTGACCGGCGCATCGGCCGGGGTGAAGGGCTTCGCGCAGTCGGCACCCTTCGCGATGGGCAAGTTCGCGTTGCGCGGCCTGGCGCAGAGCATGGCGCGCGAACTGCACCCCCAGGGCGTGCACGTGGTGCATGTCGTGGTGGATGGCGGCATCCGCTCCGCGTCCCGCGCGCCGCCGCCGGACCGGCCCGACAGCCTGCTGGACCCGGACGCCATCGCGCAGACCATGCTGGACGTGCTGGCGCAGCCGCGCTCGTGCTGGACGGACGAGGTGGCGGTGCGGCCTTGGACGGAGGGGTTTTGAGTTGCAACGGCTTGAGGGCGTGAGACCGTCCGGCAGCGTCTCTGTTTGAGTTTCGGCTTCTGAGCCAAACCGGACGTTGAAGATGCATCAGCCGTCCCTGAAGCTTGCGTCGAAGGTTGTCGGCCATGCAGGTTCTGGCCGCCGTGGCGCAAGAAAAGCATCGAATGGAATTGGAATGGACGTTTTCCGCTGGATCGTATCTCGACCAGCTTCCCCATGAGGAGCGGTTGAAGGTGCTGCACGCGGTCGAGCGTCTTTCAACCGGGTGGGACAGTCCTTGAGATGGTCGTCTGAAACGACTTACGAGAGATCAAGGCGAGCTGTATTCCTTGCGTCTCGGAGCAGACCTGCGTGTGATCGTGCGCCGGCAGGAGAATGTCATCGCCGTCGTTGACGTCGTGCGGAGGAGCCAGACCGACGGACTGCGGCGGCTCGCGAACCAGCATCAAACAGCACCTGGATGAGCGCCTGCTTGACCGTTCAGGGTAGTTCTGCGTCGTCGGCTTGCGAGGAGACGGCTGATGTGGGCTGACGCGGCGCGGGAGCGATACAAGGATGACGATCGGCGCTGCCCGAGCGACCTGGCGGACGCGGAATGGCAGACGATCGGGCCGGTGCTGCGCAGCTATGCCACGCTGGACGGTGGGCCTGCGCGAGACGGTCAACGCCTGCCTGCATCTGGAAAAGGCGGGCTGCCCCTGGCGCTCCCTGCCCAAGGAGGTCGGCCCTTGGCAGACCGTGCGCGCGGGGCCGGGCCACTGCCAGCGGCAAACGTGATCATGTCGTCGCCTACCGCCATGTCATCCACGCCCTCATGTCATCCACGCCCTGCGGCGCAAGCCGATGGCGCTGCTCAACCTCGTCTCCCGCGACCAACTGTTCTCCCGCGACGCCTATCGCCTGGCCTTTGACCGGCTGCTCGACAAGGTGCCGGAGCGGTCGGCCTGCCGCCTGATGGTCGAACCTGCTTGCGCTGGCCCATGAGCGCGGCTGCGCGGCCGAGCTCGCAACGGCGCTCACCGCTGATCTCTCGGCAGGACAGCTCCCCGACATCGCCGAGTTGCGCGCACGCTTCGCCCCCGACCCCGCCGCATTGCCCGACGTCGTCGTCCATCTCACGCCGCTGGCCGCCTATGAGGCGCTGCTTGGCGATGCCGCAGGCGAAGCGGGGGGAGGCGGCATGACCGAAACCATCGACGCCGCGCGTTTGACGCTGATGCTCAATGACCTCCGCCTGCCCGCGATCAAGCAGGACTGGCCAGGCTTTGCCGAACGCGCCGACAAGGAGAGCTGGCCCGCGGCACGACGGCTGGCCAGCCTTGCCGAGCACGAGGTCGCCGAACGCGACCGAAGGCGCCTTGCGCGTCATCTCGCCGAGGCGCAGCTCCTGCCCGGCAAGGCCCTCGACAGTTTCGACTTCGACGTCGTGCCGATGGTCTCCAAGGCCCACGTCTTGGCGATCTGCGCCGGAGACAACTGGATCGACAAGGGCGCCAACCCGATCCTGATCGGCGGAGCTGGCGGGGGCAAGACGCACCTCGCCTCCGCCATTGGATTGGCGCTGGTGGAGAATGGCTGGCGCGCGCTGTTCACCCGCACCTCCGACCTGGTGCAAGAACTGCAAGTCGCACGCCGGGAACCGGCGCTCGAAGCCGCCATCAACCGGCCCGACCGCTTTGACCTCCTGATCCTCGACGACCTCGCCTACGTCAGCAAGGACCAGGCCGAAACCTCCGTCCTGTTCGGGCTCATCAGCGCCCGATACGAACGACGATCCACGTTGATTGCGGCAAATCAGCCCTTTGGGGCCTGGGGAAAGGTCTTTCCAGGCCCCGCCATGACACTCGCCGCCGTACCGCGTCGCGGTCATGATTTCTCATCCTGATTGCCGCGCTCCCTCATCCAGATCGCCGCGCTATAGCGGCACCCGGTTGACGGGTGCGGAAAAGGGCCGGCAGCTCTTGCTGCAGCCCAGGGACAAGCAAGAGGCGCTCGCGACCGCCCGGGTTCGCCAAGGGACGGATGCAGGGCGACGCCGTTACGCCTTGCGCCGGGCACGCTACCGCGGACTGGCCAAGAGGCGATTGCAGCATGTCGCAACCGCCGCGGCGCTCAACTTCGACCGCGTCGCGGCTTGGATGCAGGGGCGACCAGTGGCGCCGACCCGAACCTTGCGCTTCACAGCTCTGGCCGCCTGACTTCGCCAACGGTGTCTGCTGCAAACTCGAGAATGAGAGATCTCAGAATTTCAGGATTAAGTGCAGCACTCGGTGCTGACCGGGCGAGTCTCACGATCAACTGCAGTGTGACACCCCGTGTCCTGCTGACGGACGGAATGGGCCTGGGCCAGACCATCCAGGCCATCGGCGCGCTGTGCGTGCCGCTGCGGGGCGGCGCGCCTGGCCCGGCCCCTTCAAAACCGGCACTGATCGTGGCGCCGGCCGGGCTGGTGCTGCAATGGCGCCGGCCGTTGCGCGGATAGGCGCCGGAGCTGGCCTTGTCCACCCGCATCGGCCCGCCGGACGAG
>CAXTTB010000498.1:0-3266 GCA_964246905.1 uncultured Acetobacteraceae bacterium
AGGCCAAGCGCCGCGGCTTCCGCGTCAGCATCAACTGCACCCTGTTCGACGGCGCGGAGCCGGAGCGGGTGGCGAAGTTCTTCGACGACGTGATGGCGATGGGCGTGGACGGGATCATGACCTCGCCGGGCTACGCGTACGAGCGCGCGCCAGACCAGGCTCACTTCCTGTCGCGGCAGAAGACCAAGCAGTTGTTCCGCGACATCCTGACCTATGGCCGCGGCAAGAACTGGAAGTTCACCCAGTCGCCGCTGTTCATGAGCTTCCTGGCCGGCAACGAGAACTACCAATGCTCGCCCTGGGGCAAGCCGACCCGCAACGTGTTCGGCTGGCAGCGTCCCTGCTACCTGCTGGGGGAGGGCTATGCCAAGACGTTCGCCGAGCTGATGGACAGCACGGACTGGGACAAGTACGGCACCGGCAACTACGAGAAGTGCGCCGACTGCATGGTGCACTCCGGATACGAGAGCACGGCGGTGATGGACGCGGTGAAGTCGCCGATCAAGACGATGGCGACCGTGCTGCGCGGCCCGAAGCTCACCGGCCCGATGGCGCCGGAGATCGACCTCACGCACCAGCGCCCGGCCGAGTACGTGTTCAGCCGGCACGTGCAGGAGAAGATGGCCGAGCTGAAGCACAAGCCGCGGGGCAAGCCCCAGGTGGCGGACGCGGCGGACTGATGCCGGACGTCCTTTGGGGCGACTGATATCAGAGTCGTTTCTGGCGCCCGGCCTCAGCCGCAAACGCTTCGCGTTTCGGCGACCCGCCAACCCGGACGGGCGCTCCGCGCCTGGCCCCGCGCGCATACCAGTCAGCCCAAAGGGCTGCTGGTATGGCCCGGCGGGTTCAGGCGACGACCATCAGCCGCTCCAGGCCTCGGAAGAACGGCAGGCGGCGCCAGTCCGGCGCGTCGTCCGGATCGGCCAGCTTGAGGCCAGGGAACCGCTCGAACAGCTTCAGCAGCGCCACCTGCGCCTCAAGCCGCGCCAAGGGCGCACCGATGCAGACATGCGCGCCGCCGCCGAACGCGAGATGCGGCTCGCCCCGGCGGTCGATGGCGAAGGCGTGCGGGTCGTCGAACGCCGCCGGGTCGCGGTTGGCAGCGCGGAGGCAGAGGGTCAGGCCCTGCGCCGGGCTGACGGCCTTGCCGCCAACCTCCGTCTCCGCCGACGCGATCCGTTCGGTGATGTCCACCGGCGGCTCGTAGCGCAGCACCTCCTCCACGGCGGCGGCGATCAGGCCCGGGTCGGCGCGCAGCTTGGCAAGCTCCTGCGGGTGCAGCATCAGCAGGCGGGCCGCGTTGCCGATCAGGTCGGTGGTCGTGAGGTTGCCGCCGATCAGCAGCGCGCTGAGGTTGATCCGCAGCTCCGCGTCGCTGACCGGCGTCCCCTCGGCCTGCAATCGCACCATGTCGGAAATGAGGTCGTCGCCCGGCGCCGCCTTCCGCGCGGCGATGGTCGCCACGAGGTAGGCCGTCAGCGCCGCGTCGCAACGCTGCATCTCCGCCGCCTGCGCCTCGGTCCGGTAGGGGTTCAGGGAGTGGATCACGCCTTCCGACCAGGTGCGGAAGTCGTCGAGCATGGCGCGGTCAACGCCCAGGATGGACGCGATGGCGTCCACGGGGATCGGCGTGCAGAAGGCGGCGATCAGGTCGAAGGGCGCCGCCGGGTCGATGCGCTCCAACGTCTCATCGACGATGCGCTCGACCGCCGGGCGGAACTTGGCGATGCGCGCGTAGAACGCCCGGTTGAGCGGGCGCCGGATGCGCTGGTGGTCGGGGTCGTCCAGGAACAGGATGCTGGTGGTCTCGGTGGAGGAGAACCCATCGACGTGGCTGTCCACCTGGCGCCTCGCCTGGTGCGCCGCTTCCCCGGCCCGCGCCGGGTTGCGCCACAGGCTGCGGTCCGTGACGAGCGTCCGCACGTCGGCGTAGCGGGTCAGGATGAGGTTGCCAGAGGCCTCGTCATGGTGCACGGGGCAGCGCGCCCGCAGGTCGTCGAGCACGGCGTGCGGGTCGGCACGGTAATCCTCGTTCAGCGGCGTGAGGTCGAACATCGACGGCAGGGGCTGCGGGGCCATCCAGCGTCTCCATCAGGATGGTCCGGACCATAGACAAGTTAAAACTATTTTGACAATCGTTATGATGCTACCGGCCGCGTGCCACCCGTGCGGCGGCGACCACGCACAGCACCTCGAACAGCATCGACGCGCCGTGGAACGCGGTGATCCCTCCCACGTCGAACGGCGGCGACACCTCCACCAGGTCCGCCGCCACTACGTCGAGGCCCATCAGCCCGCGCACGATGCGCTGCGCCTCGATGGTGGACAGGCCGCCCGCTTCCGGCGTGCCGGTGCCGGGCGCCCAGGCCGGGTCGAGGCTGTCGATGTCGAAGGACAGGTAGCACGGGCCGTCGCCCACCACCCGGCGTGCCTCCTCCACCGCCCAGCGCCAGCCGCGGTCGTGCACTTCCTCCATCGGCATCACCCTCATGCCGCTGCTTTCGCTGAACTCCCACAGGCTGCCCGGCACCGTGCTGGTGCCGCGCAGGCCGATCTGGATGACCCGCTTGGGATCGAGCAGCCCGTCCTCCACCGCCCGGCGGAACGGCGTGCCGTGGTGGATGCGCGACCCCATGTAGTCGTCGCCGGTGTCGCCATGCGCGTCGATGTGCACCATGCCGACCGGGCGGTGGGCCGCCACGGCGCGCAGGATCGGCCAGGCGATGGAGTGGTCGCCGCCCACCGTGACCGGCGTGACGCCCGCGGCCACGACCTTCCGGTAGTACGCCTCGATCTCCGCCAGCGCGCCGGCCAGGGCGTACGGCTCCTCGATCCAGCAGTCGCCGAGGTCGCGGACGCGCAGGTCGTGGAACGGCTGCGCGCCGGTCGCGGTGTTGATGGGGCGGAGCAGGCTGGACTGGTTGCGGACCTCGCGCGGGCCGTGCCGGGCGCCGGGGCGGTTGGTGACGCCGCCGTCGAACGGCACGCCGATCAGGCCGATATCGACCGCGGACAAGTCCTGGGTGTGCGGGGCGCGGAAGAAGGTCGGGATGCCGACGTAGCGCGGCTGCGCCTGCGGGTCCGACATGATGGGATAGTTGCGGGCGGGTTTCAAAGCGTCCATGCGCTGCGCTATAGCCGACCGATGGCCCGCACGCGAGCGACGAGTGCATGACGGGCGCGCGCCGCGTCGCCGCCAAGCCGGACCAGCTCCGGGATCTCCCAAGGCCGCGACGCCGCTGCCCAGGCCACGCGCAGTCCTACGA
>CAXTTB010000499.1:0-3263 GCA_964246905.1 uncultured Acetobacteraceae bacterium
ACCAGCTCCGGCTCAGCAAACCCGGCCGCCAGCGGCTCGCTCCGCCCGCTGCGCTCCCAGGCGTCGCGCCCGAGCTGCGGCTGCGCCTCCAAGAAGGCCACCGCCGCGCGGCCCCGCTCCATCTGGGCCAGGCGCGTCGCAAGCGCCGCCGCCGCCTGCTCGGCCTGGGCAGCCTCCTTGGGACTGCGCGGCAGCAGCAGGCGCGACTTGAGCCAGGTCAGCCACGCCGCCATGACCAGCCAGTCGGCCGCGCGCTGCAGGCCGACGCGGCCCAGGTCCTCCGTCGCCAGGAGGTACTGGTCCGCGAGGTCGAGCACGGACACGCGCGCCAGGTCCACCGCCTGCCGGCGCGCGAGGTGGAGCAGCAGGTCGAGCGGCCCCTCGAACCCGTCCAGGCGCAGCAGCACCGTGTCCGGCGCACCTTCCGCCCGCACGGGGTCAGGCGGCGCCGTCAGCCGGGCTGAACCGGCGGACAGGGCGCGCCTGGCCCGTGCTGAACCGTGCCGCCGCGGCGCGGCGCCCTGGCCGGTGCGCTGGGCTCCGCAGTTCCGTAGTCTGGCTGCAGATCGAAGCACAGCGCAGGCCACCCGGCGCGCAGGGATGCCAGCGCGCGCCACGGCGACCAATCGGCGGAATGGAAGCGGTAGCACGCCGCCTGCCCGGCCGGCAGGTGGCGCACCCCGACGACATGAGGGGCCTCCTCCGCCACGCCGCGCAGCGGCCAGGTCGTGCCCCAGTGCTCCCACAGCCAGGCTTCCGCCCCGGCCGCGTCCGGCCCGAGCTGCAGCACCGCCGCCGGCACCGGCGCCAGCGCGTGCAGGTCAAGCGGCACGAGGGGGGGCTGCCCGGGAGCCTGTGCCTGCGCATGCAAGGTTTGCACGGCGGCGGCGAGCTGCCCGGCCAGGATGTGCGCGCCCTCGACGGAGATGCCCCGCCGGTCAGGCGGCAGCGCCACGAGCTGGCCGAACCAGCCCTCCTCCCGCTCCGAGGCGCGCAGCGGCCAGGGGATGATGCCCGGGCCGGCCGCGGCGGCGCGGAAGGCTGCCAGCGGCTCGGCGGGTCCGGTTATCAGCAGGCGGTGGGCGAGCCAGTCCGGCGTCGGCAGGCGCAAGGCAGCGGAAGCGGGCGGCTGGCCCGACGGCGCTGCCGACACCGGCCCGGCAGGCCCGGGCTGCAGCAACGGAGCCGCGCTCAAAGGCGGCCGTCCCCTGGGCCGCTTGGGAGGCGGGGCCTCCGGCCGTTTTCGACGGTTTGCGCCACCACGGCGCCGCGGGCCGCCGGCCTCCATCGCCGCTACAGCCCGAGCAGCTTGGCGGGGCTGTCCTGGACCAGCCGCGCCCGGCGCACGTAGCCGCGCATGGTCTTCAGGTCGCGGTGCCGGGTGTGCGCCATGATGTGCTCGTCCCGCGCGCCTGCCTGGTAGGCCTCGGTGACGAACCCCGCCCGCAGCCCGTGCGGGCTGAGCCGCTCCAGGCCCGACACCTTCAGCCCGGCCCGTGCGGCGCGGCGCAGCAGGATCTGGCGCACCGCGTCGGGGTGCAGCGCCGCCTCGGACAGGTTGCCCCAGCGGTCGACCTTGCGGAACACCGGCCCGTAGCGGCAGTCCGCCGCCTCCAGCCAGGCTTCCAGCGCGCGCACCGGGCAGGTGTCCCGCCCCTTGCCGCGGGGCAGGCCGATCCAGTGGCCCTCGCCCCCCTGGTCGCCCTTGGCGCGCGGCAGCAGCAGCCGCAGCGAGCCGTCGCTCCGGAAATCCAGGTGCTCGCGTCCCAACGCGGCCAACTCCGACCGGCGCAGGGCGGCGGCGAGGCCTAAAAGGAGCAGCGCGCGGTCCCGCAGGCCGGCCAGCCCCGCGTCGCACGTCGCGACGAGCCGCTTGACCTCGGGGGAGCCGAGCGCGGTCGCCTGCCGGGCCGGCACGCCGTGCCGGCGGCCCATGCCGCGCAGCGTGGCGCGGATCAGCGGGTGCGCGGCGATCCACGCCTCGCCGGCGAGCTTATGGCGCTGGCCGATGGCGACCAGGCGACGCCGGATGGTGGCGCGGCTATGGGTCTGGGCCATGGAGGACAGGTAGGCGGCGATGCCGGCGGGGACGGCCGGGAGCGGCGCCCAGCCCGCGTCGCGGCACCAGGCCTGGTAGTGGGCCCAGTCCGCCTCGTAGGCGCGCAGGGTGGCTTTGGACAGCGCCTCGCGGGCGTAGCCGCGCGCGGCGTCCAGCGCGGCGATCCCGGTGGCGGTCGGCGCCGGCCCGGGATGGTGGTCGGGCGCGTCCTGCACGGAGCCGGCCGGCATCAGTGCGGTTCGGTCGTCCTTCGCCGGCGGGGCTGGGCGGCGGGTGTCGTGATCCGGGGTGAGCGCCATGACCGCGAGTGTGCCGGGCCGATTGTGGCAGATCAACTTGTAAATCACTCACACGCGATAATGAAGCATTATCGCGTGTGAATTGGAGCACGCCTGCTGTGGCGGACCCGGATCGGTCAGGCCGCATCAGGGCCGTCAGGACCGCCAAAAGGCTCGCCGTCGCTAGCCGGAACCACGCCCTCCCCTACCCTGCCGGTCGCAATCGGCAGCGGCAGGCCAGCGCCCGGCAGGTCGTGCAGGCTGCGCAGGCCGAACTGGGCCAGGAACCGCGGCGTCGTCGCCCACAGCGTCGGACGCCCCGGCGCCTCCCGGCGCCCGACCGGCCGGATCAGCCCGGCATCGAGCAGCACGTCGATGCTGGCCTGCCCGAGCGACACGCCGCGCACCGCCTCGATCTCCGGCCGGGTGACCGGCTGGTGCAGGGCGATCAGGGCCAGCACCTCCACCGCGACCCGCGGCAGGCCTCGCCGCGGCGCCATCACCACCCGGAGGCGGTCCGCAAGGTCGGGTGCCGTGCGGAACGCCCAAGCGCCGTCCGCCTCGGCCAGCACGACGCCGCGCCGGACACAGCGGCTTTGCAAGGCGTCCAGCACGACATGGGCGTTCTGGCCCTCCGGCAGCAGCGGCGCCAGCCTGCGCGCCGTCACCGGATCCGGGCTTGCGAAGACATAGGCCTCGGCCAGGCGCAGCACGTCCTCCGGCACCTCGCCCGCCTGCTCGAAAAGGTCGGACATGGGCCATCATCGCGCGGATGCGGCAGGGAACGCCAGCCTCAGACGGACGCCGGCTTCGTCCTCAGTGCAGCAGTCAAAGGTAGATTGCAGCAGGAATGGCGAAGCGACAGCCCCGACTAAGGGCCTGAGCCGAAACAACCGCGTCAGGTATCCGGCTTGCGGGGTGCGATG
>CAXTTB010000500.1:0-3262 GCA_964246905.1 uncultured Acetobacteraceae bacterium
CAGCCACACCGCGCCGCGGCCTGGCGCTGGACCTGGTGCGGACCGGCACGCGCGGCGCGGTGTGGCTGGAGCCGCTGCTGGAGGTGGAGACGCCGGAGGGCCGCATCGCCTACGGCCCCGTGCAGGCGGCGGACGTGGCGGGCCTGCTGGACGCCGGGCTGCTGGACGGCGGCGCGCACGCGCTGCGGATCGGCCGTCCGGAGGAGCATCCCTGGTTCGCCCGGCAGACCCGGCTCACCTTCGCCCGCTGCGGCATCATCGACCCGGCGTCGGTGGAGGACTACCGCGCCCATGGCGGCTACGCCGGGCTGGAACGGGCCTTGGCATTGGGCGACGTGGCGGTGGTCGATGAGGTCAAGCTGTCCGGCCTGCGCGGGCGCGGCGGCGCCGGGTTCCCGACCGGCATCAAGTGGAACACCGTCCGGCTGGCGGAGGCGGACCGCAAGTACGTCGTCTGCAACGCCGACGAAGGCGACAGCGGCACCTTCGCCGACCGCATGGTGATGGAGGGCGACCCGCTCAGCCTGGTGGAGGGCATGACGATTGCCGCGGTCGCGGTGGGCGCGACCAAGGGCTACATCTACACCCGGTCCGAGTACCCCCACGCCATCCGCGCCATGCGCCTGGCGATCGAGGCCGCGCGCCGGGCCGGGATGCTGGGGCCGGATATCATGGGGTCCGGCCATGCCTTCGACATCGAGGTGCGGATGGGCGCTGGGGCCTACATCTGCGGCGAGGAGACGTCGCTGCTGGAAAGCCTGGAGGGCAAGCGCGGCACGGTGCGCGCCAAGCCGCCGCTGCCGGCCATCGAGGGGCTGTTCGGGCGCCCGACCGTGGTGAACAACGTGCTGTCGCTTGCGAGCGTGCCGTGGATTCTGGCGAATGGCGGCACTGCTTATGCCGAGTTCGGCACCGGGCGCTCGCTCGGGACGCTTCCGGTGCAGCTTGCCGGCAACGTGGCGCGCGGCGGGCTGATCGAGTTGCCGTTCGGCGCGACCATCCGCAGCCTGGTCGAGGACTGGGGGCAGGGGACCGCGAGCGGGCGTCCGTTCCGCGCGGTGCAGGTGGGCGGGCCGCTCGGCGCGTACTTCCCGGAGGCGCTGCTGGACACGCCGCTTGATTACGAGGCGATGGCCCGTGCCGGCGGCCTC
Source organism: uncultured Acetobacteraceae bacterium (assembly GCA_964246905.1). Lineage (GTDB taxonomy): Bacteria > Pseudomonadota > Alphaproteobacteria > Acetobacterales > Acetobacteraceae > CAHJXG01. The sequence continues at coordinate 1,152 of CAXTTB010000500.1, forward strand.
CTGGGCCACGGCGGCGTCGTGCTGTTCGACGACACGGTGGACTTGGCGCAGCAGGCGCGCTTCGCCTTCGAGTTCTGCGCCGCCGAGAGCTGCGGCAAGTGCACGCCCTGCCGCATCGGCGCGGTGCGCGGCATGGAGGTGATCGACCGCATCGTGGCGGGCATCGAGCCGGGCAAGAACTTCGCCGTGCTGGACGATCTCTGCGAGACGATGACGGACGCCTCGCTCTGCGCCATGGGCGGGCTGACGCCCGTGCCGGTCAACAGCGCGCTGACCCACTTCCCCGAGGATTTCGACCGCGCCGGGCGCCTGCCCATCGCGGCGGAGTAGGAGAACGCCATGACCCTGATCCGCGAGCTGGACACCGGGACGCCCATCCGCGTGGCGGAAACGACCGTGACGCTGACCATCGACGGGCAGTCGGTGACGGTGCCGAAGGGCACGTCCATCATGGCCGCCGCGGCGACCATGGGCACGCAGGTGCCGAAGCTGTGCGCGACCGACAGCCTGGAGCCGTTCGGCTCCTGCCGCCTGTGCATCGTGCAGATCGAGGGCCGCCGCGGCTACCCGGCCTCCTGCACCACCCCGGCGGAAGAAGGCCTCGTGGTGCATACGGAGAACAGCGCCATCGCCAAGCGGCGGCGCGGGGTGATGGAGCTGTATATCTCCGACCACCCGCTGAACTGCCTGACCTGCTCGGCCAACGGCGACTGCGAGCTGCAGGACATGGCGGGCAAGGTGGGCCTGCGCGAGGTGCGCTACGGCTATGACGGCGCCAACCACTTGGACGCGCCGACCGATGCGAGCAACCCGTACTTCACCTTCGAGGCCAGCAAGTGCATCGCCTGCTCCCGCTGCGTGCGGGCGTGCGAGGAGACGCAGGGCACCTTCGCGCTGACCATGGAGGGCCGCGGCTTCGCCTCCAAGATCTCCGCCGGCGGCACCGACTTCATGGGGTCGGAGTGCGTGTCCTGCGGCGCCTGCGTGCAGGCCTGCCCCACCGCGACGCTGAACGAGAAGTCGGTGATCGCATTGGGCACGCCCGAGCACTCGGTCGTCACCACCTGCGCCTATTGCGGCGTCGGCTGCTCCTTCAAGGCGGAGATGAAGGGGGAGACCCTGGTCCGCATGGTGCCCTACAAGGACGGCAAGGCCAACGCCGGGCATTCCTGCGTCAAGGGCCGCTTCGCCTTCGGCTACGCGACGCACAAGGACCGCAAGACCAAGCCGATGATCCGCGCCGCGATCACCGACCCGTGGCAGGAAGTGACGTGGGAGCAGGCCATCGCCCACGCGGCTGGCGAGTTCAAGCGCATCCAGGCGCAGTACGGCCGGGACAGCGTGGGCGGCATCACCTCGTCGCGCTGCACCAACGAAGAGACGTTCCTGGTGCAGAAGCTGATCCGCGGCGCGTTCGGCAACAACAACGTCGATACCTGCGCCCGGGTCTGCCACTCGCCCACCGGCTACGGCCTCAGCGCCACGCTGGGCACATCCGCAGGCACCCAGGACTTCGCATCCGTCGATCATTCCGACGTGATCCTGGTGATCGGCGCCAATCCGACCGACGGGCACCCGGTGTTCGCGTCGCGCATGAAGCGGCGGCTGCGCGACGGCGCCCGGCTGATCGTCGCCGACCCGCGGCGCATCGACCTCGTGCGCTCCCCGCACATCGAGGCGCAGCACCATTTGCCGCTGCTGCCCGGCACCAACGTCGCCCTGCTGAACGCCATGGCCCATGTGGTCGTCACCGAGGGCCTGGTCGCCGAGGACTACGTGCGCGAACGCTGTGACCTGGCGGAGTTCGAGAGCTGGGCGCGCTTCATCGCGCTGGAGCACAACTCGCCGGAGGCGAGCGAGGCGCTGACCGGCGTGCCGGCGGCCGAGGTGCGTGCGGCGGCGCGGCTGTTCGCCACAGGGGGCAACGCCGCCATCTACTACGGGCTGGGCGTCACCGAGCACAGCCAGGGCACCACCACCGTGATGGCGATGGCGAACCTCGCCATGGCGACGGGCAACATCGGCAAGCTGGGCGCCGGGGTGAACCCGCTGCGCGGCCAGAACAACGTGCAGGGCGCCTGCGACATGGGCAGCTTCCCGCACGAGCTGAC
>CAXTTB010000501.1:0-3258 GCA_964246905.1 uncultured Acetobacteraceae bacterium
CCGACCCGGAGGCGGTCGTGACGCCCGGCATCTACGTGGACCGCGTGCTGCCGCTCGACGCCGTCGAAGCCGGCCTGCTTCGCGTTCCCGGCCGCGCGGCGGAAGTCCGCGGCCACCTGGGGCACCTCGCTGGTTTCGAGCGCGCGGGGCGTGACGAGGTCCTTCGGCCCCTCTTGCGTGTAGGTGCTCCCGGTGGGCGCGATGGCCGAGGCGGAGACCGGCAACTGGCGCCCGGGCTGCAGGTCCGGGTGGGACACGCGCCCGCTGTGCCAGAGCTGAAGGACGATCACGCCGTCGTTCCGGTGCACCCGCTCGACCACCCGGCTCCAGGCCTCGGTCTGGGCATCGCTCCAGATCCCCGGCGTATAGGCGAAGCCCACCCCTTGCGGCGAGATGCACGCGCCCTCCGTGATGATCAGCCCGGCGCCGGCCCGCTGCGCGTAGTACTCCGCGGCGAAGGGCGAGGGCGCGCCGTCCCCGGACGCCCGCGCCCGCGTCATCGGCGCCATGACGACGCGGTTCCTGAGCGTGAAGGCGCCGAGGACGGCCGGCTGCAGGATGGGACTCATGGCCTCACCCCCTCGCCGGCCGCCATCGGCGCCTTCTGCCCGGGGTCGGCGCTCACGCTGTTTCCGGCGCCGAGCACGCGGCCCTGTTCGTAGAGCCGGCGCTGCCGGATGCCGCCGGGCTGCCCGGCCATCGCTGCGGTCAGCCGGGACCAGACGTTCTCCGGGTCCAGGTAGGCGAAGCCGGGGAACCGCCCGGCCATGGCAGGGGCCATCGTCTCAGGCGTCAGGTCGCGTCCGGCCTCCACCAGATGGACCCGGTTGCGCCCGTCTTCCGAAAGGCGCGCGGCGAGCACGCACCCTGCGCTTCCGCCACCCAGGATCAGGTAATCGGTCAATCACGACCTCCGTTCAGGTGTTGCGATTGGAGGTTCAGGGAGTCGGGCCGGCCTCGAACCGATGCTGGGTGGACGGGAAGCCGGGGAGCCAGTCGCGGCGGCTGCGCGTGAACACCTCCACGGCCGGGGCGGGCGCTCCGCCGTCCAGCAGGCCCGCCTTGACGATGGTGGTGCCTGTCTTGGCGTCGTTGACCGACTGCGTCATCACGGGCGAGCCGCAGTTGGGGCAGAACATCCGGACCACCCGGTCGCCGTGGTCGTTGACGTCGTCATAGCCCTTCAGCTCGCCAGTGACCGTGACGCTGCCCAGCGGGACGACCAGCACCGGCGAGAAGGCTGAGGCTGTCTGCCTTTGGCAGTGCGTGCAATGGCAGGCCGCCGCGATGACACGTTCGCGCGGCACCGACACCGCCACGCGCCCGCACAGGCACCGTCCGGTGAACGGCGCGCCGCTCATCGGCCTGCTCCCGTCGCGCGGTGCTCGACCGGCGCCGGTTGGTCTGCGCCTCGCCCGGCTACCTCGCCCGGAGCGAGCCGATCCGGCGGCCCGCGGACCTCGCCCGCCACCCGTGCCTGTGCTTCACCAACCGCGCGGACCCGTTCCGCTGGGACTTCGCGGACCGTGAGGCCGGCCAGTGCAGCGTCGCCGTGTCCGGCCCGCTCGCCTCGGACGAGCCCGAGCTGCTCGTGCAGGCGGCGGTCGCCGGCCTCGGCGTGCTGAACGCCACGGACTGGTACGTGGGTCCGGAACTCGCGAGCGGCCAGCTCGTCGAGGTGCTCGACGCCTACCCGGTCCTCGATGGCGGGGCGGTGTACATCGTCATGCCGGCCGCAGGCGGGATGCCGAGCAAGACGCGCGTGTTCGTGGACTGGGTTGCCCACAGGCTGTCCCGGCCGCCATGGGCCTCACCATGAGGCCGTCGTCATCCGCGCATCAACCCGAGAACCGTCGCCAAGTGGAAGCAGCGCACCTCCGTCGCCGTGTCGCACGGCTCAATGCAGCACGGCTGCGGGTTCGTTCGGCACGATGGCGTCCTTGGCCCAGCTCATGATCCGGCCCAGGGCCTCGCACGCCGCACAAGCCCAGTGGTGGGCCGCATGCTCTGCCACCTGGCGACACAGCATGGTCGCACCGTCCACTGCATCACGCCTGCTGCCCTCATGGTCAGGCATCAGCCAGGCTGATCAGCTCGAAGCCGACAAGCAGGCTGCCCCAGGTTCTTGACACTCCCGAGATCATCCCGGAACGTCTATCAAAATTCGTCGGCTGTGGTGGCCGTGACATCAGGGAGCAGGTTTTCGGCGCTTGGATCATCCTGGGGCATCCCCTGCGGGATGATGGTGCTGACGATGCTCCGGTCGAGCGCCTCGTAGGCGGGAAGGTCGATCGTTGCATACAGCTCGGCGCGGGTTTGCATCCGGTCGAGTTGGTTGTGCGTGCCGCCGTCATGCCGGATGGCGGCGTACAGGCCTTCGGTGGCCTTGGCCGACACGCGCATGCTGCTCACGGGCCAGATCACCATGCGATAGCCCATCGCCTCGAACTCGGCGGCGGTGAAGAACGGGGTGCGGCCGAACTCCGTCATGTTTGCGAGGAGCGGCACGCCCCCGCCTTCACCGCCATTCATCCGGCGCGCGAACTCGCGGAACATCTCGGCATCGTCCAACGCCTCGGGGAAGATCGCGTCCGCGCCGGCCTCGACGTACAACTGGGCGCGCGCGACGGCCCCGTCCATGCCCTCGCTGGCCGCCGCGTCCGTCCGGGCCATGACGTAGAGGTGACGACGGGCCTTGGCCGCGGCCGCCACCTTGTTCGCCATGTCGTGAGCGTCGGCCAGACGCTTGTCGTTGAGGTGGCCGCACTTCTTGGGCAGGATTTGGTCCTCGATGTGCACCGCCGCGGCGCCCGCGTCCTCGAAGCTGCGGACCATGCTCATGACGTTCAGCGCCTCGCCGTAGCCGGTATCGCCGTCCACCAGCACCGGCAGGCCGCTGGCACGGGCGACCTGGCGGATGAAGAAACACACCTCGTCCACCGTGATCATGCCAAGGTCGGGCAGCCCCATGCTGGCCGTCATCGCCGCGCCGGACAGGTACAGCGCGTCGAACCCGGCGGCTTTGGCCTGCAGCGCGGCCATGCCGTTGTGGGCGCCGGGGACTTGAAGGAGCCCGCCGGACTCCACCAGCGCACGGAAGCGATGGCCCGCGGGCATGGCCGTGAGGCCGTCAGCAACGAGATAGACCAATTCATCCTCCTTTACGTGCCGGTTGCGTTGGCGCCCGGCGCTACCGCTGGGCCAGCGGCACGAACGTCAGGTTCTCCGGCCCGGTGTAGTTCGCCGCCGGGCGGATGA
>CAXTTB010000502.1:0-3257 GCA_964246905.1 uncultured Acetobacteraceae bacterium
GGGGAAGCCCCGGGGCCGTTCCACAGGGGTGGTCCCCGGCGGCGCGGACCCAACATCATCACGGAGCGCCAACCCGGAGTTTCCGCCATGCCCGACACCCCGCTTCCCTCCATCGAGACCCGCGGCATCCCGGAGGCCGCCGACCCGTTGCGGCTGTTCCAGGCCTGGCTTGAGGAGGCGGGGCGCACGGAGCCGAACGACCCCAACGCCATGACGGTCGCGACCTGCACCGCGGACGGGATGCCCTCCGCGCGGATCGTGCTGCTCAAGGACTTCGACGCGCGGGGCTTCGTGTTCTACACCAACCACGAGGGGCGCAAGGGCCGGGAGCTGCTTGCCAACCCGCGGGCGGCGCTGCTGTTCCATTGGAAGAGCCTGCAGCGCCAGGTGCGCGTGGAGGGCACGGTGGAGGCGGTGACGGCGGCGGAGGCCGACGCCTACTTCGACACCCGCGCCCGCATCTCCCGCCTCGGCGCGCTGGCGTCCGACCAGTCGCGCCCGCTGCCGTCGCGGGCCGAGCTGGAGCGGCGGGTGGCGGAGCTGGACGCGCGCTACCCCGGCGACACGGTGCCGCGCCCGCCGCACTGGTCCGGCTTCCGCGTGCAGCCGGCGTCCATCGAGTTCTGGCAGGACATGCCGTTCCGACTGCATGACCGCCGGGTGTACGCGCGGGCGGGGGAGGGGTGGAGCGTGGGGGCGCTGTATCCGTGAGAGTCAGGCGCCTGGGCGCTGCGCGCGGTAAAGCACGTGACGCCGGAACGGGTGGCCTTCGGGCAGCAGGGGGTGTTCGAAATCGTCCGCCGGGTCGTGCGTCATGCCGATCCGCTCCATGACCCGGCGCGACGCCTGGTTGCCCGGCACGGCGAAGCTCACGACCTCCGGCAGGTCCAGCGGACCGAAGGCGTGGGCGAGCGCGGCGCGGGACGCCTCCGTGGCGTAGCCCTGGCCCCAATGGGCCCGCGCCAGCCGCCAGCCGACCTCCACGGCTGGGGCGCAGGGGGCGGCGAAGGCGACGTGCTTGAGGCCCACGAAGCCGACGAACGGCGCGGTGCCGGGCGCCTCCACGGCCCAGAAGCCGAAGCCGTGCGTCGCGATGTGCTCTTGGTGCTTGGCGGCCGAGGCGTCGCTCTCCTCGCGCGTCTGCGTGCCCGCGAACCAGCGGCGCACCTCGGGGTCGGCGTTCAGGGCGGCGAAGGGGGCGAGGTCCGCGTCGCGCCAGGGGCGCAGCAGCAGGCACGGGGTGCGGAGTCCGGTCATGGCGGGTGCTTGTTTAGGGAGCGTGGACGCACGGGCGGCACCGATCATCCGATGAGCGTTTTGCGGAGGATGTCGTTGAGCCTGGTCTGCCAGCCCGGCCCGCCTTCGCGCAGCTTCGCCAGTATGTCCGGGTCCAGGCGGATTGACACGAGTTGCTTCGGCGCGTCGCTCTTGGGGCGACCGGCGCGGATGAGCACCCCGTTCTCGCGGATTTCGGCCCGCTCGAAGAAATCATCGGTCAGTTCCGGCGCGTCATCCGGATCAACCCAGGTGCTTTGCCCAACGGCGTTGCTCTTTTGCATGTGCGTGCCTCATTGAGATGATGTGCCGCGCGTCGCCGCGCGGCGTCCAAACCACGATGACCATTCGGCCATTCAGAAAACCCGCAGTGATGCGGCGCGTCTCGCCGTAGTCAAACCGTTCATCGTCCAGAGTAGCCTCCCTGCCGGTAAATACCGCCCCGGCATCCGCAAAATCCAGTCCGCGCTCTGTCAGCGTGGCAGCTCGTTTCACAGGATCAAAAATAATCCTCACCGCGTTATCGTAGCTATAGAAAAGCCGTTTAGCAATTCGTGTATCTACGCAAACCTGGAGCGCCGCCCGGCCTTGCCCAATGCCTCATTGCATGAAACGGCGTTGACGCCGAACCCAATCCTGTCTTTTCTGATCACTGCGGCTCCCCGGACAGATCATCGAAAAACGCCTTGTCAGCCGGTTCGCCCGTTGCAGGCGGCAGCGGATGCGCAGCGCGGAGGACGGCGAAGCGATCCTCCAACAGAACATCCTGCGCTGCCCGGTCAAGCTCTGTCCGCACAGCAAGCTTTGCCGCCGCCTGTTTCGATAGGCTTCGCAACTTTGCAAGCAGTGCGGCACGTCCGGCTGTGTCGTTGTCCATGATGTAAAGCGGCATCTCAGAACCTGTTTGAAAGTCACCGTATAGAATCGCACCCCATTGCGCCCCGGCGAAATGTGCTAGCGTCCCCGCCATGGCCCGGACATCGAGGAGGGAACGCCATGCCGATCCGCAAGCTGCTGCTGCCGCTCACCGGCACCGCCGCCGGGGAGGCCGCGTTGACGACGGCGCTGACCGTCGCGCGGATGTGGGACGCGCACCTCACCGCGCTGCACGTCCGCGTCGATAGCCGGGACGTGGCGCCGCTGGCCGGCGAAGGCCTGTCGGGCGCGATGATCGAGGAGATGATGTCGGCGACCGAGAAGGAGAGCACCACCCGCTCGGACGCCGTGCGCGCGATGTTCGACCGCTTCGTCGCCGCCCACGGCGTCACCGTGGCCGAGCCGCTCAGCCGCGGCGCCACCGCCAACTTCGCCAGCATCACCGGGCGGGAAGAGGACCTGGTGGCGCAGCTCGCCCGCCTCGCCGACCTCACCGTGGTGCCGCACCCGGAGGCCGGGGACGACGTGTCCAGCAGCGACGCGCTGCACGCCGTGCTGTTCGACAGCGGGCGCCCGGTGCTGATCGCGCCGCAGCAGGCCGGGCAGGCCATCGGCACCCGCGTCTGCGTCGCCTGGAACGGCACGGCGGAGAGCGCCGCCGCCGTGCACGCCGCGATCCCCTGGATGCAGCGGGCGGAGGCCGTGCGCGTGCTGTCCGCCGACGAGTACCAGCGGCGCGGGCCGGGGGCGGCGGACCTGCTCGGCTACCTCGCGCTGCACGGCATCCATCCGGAGGTCGCGCAGTTCCGCCCGATGGAGCGCGACGTGGGCCGCGGCATGTTGGCGGCGGCGCGGGAGTTCGGCGCGGACCTGCTGGCCATGGGCGCCTACAGCCATTCGCGGCTGCGGCAACTGATCCTGGGCGGGGTCACCCGGCACGTGCTGGAGAACGCGGCGCTGCCGGTGCTGATGGCGCGCTGAGTCCGGGCGAACCCGCGGGCGTCCTCCTGCGTTGCACATTCGCAACGAGGAGGGTTCCATGCGTAAGTTCCTGATGATGGCAACGGCCGGCGCGGCGCTGGCGGGACCCGCGGCAGCGCAAGGTC
>CAXTTB010000503.1:0-3252 GCA_964246905.1 uncultured Acetobacteraceae bacterium
CGCCGCCCAGCCGCCTCAGCCCGGCACCACCACCCGGCGGTACAGGTGCCACGTCGCATGGCCCAGCACCGGCATCGCCACCGCCAGCCCCACGAACAGCGGCAGGCAGCCCAGTAGCAGCACGGCCGCGACGACGAAGCCCCAGGCCAGCATGGTGAGCGGGTTGGCCAGCACCGCCCGGACCGAGGTCTGCACCGCCACCAGCGGACTCACGTGGCGGTCCAGCAGCAACGGGAACGACACCGCGGCGATCGTCAGCACCACGAGCGCGAACAGGAAACCGACGGCGTTGCCGACGAGCAGCAGCTCCCACGCATGGGGCGACGCCTGGATCGTCCCGATGAAGTCGCCCACGGCGCTCGGCGCCTCCCCGCCAATCGTCGCGGCGTAGATCGCCCGTGCCGTGCCGAGCCAAGCGGCGAACAGCAGGAACAGCACGCCGCCGAGAAAGGCGACGGAAAGCATGGCCGGGCTGCGCAGCACGTCGAAGGCGTTGAGCCAGGACACCGGCAAGCCGGCCTCCCGCCGCCGGCTGAGTTCATAGAGGCCAATCGCCAGCACCGGCCCGACCAGCGCGAAACCAGCGACCAGTGGGAAGGCCAGCGGCAGCAGGTTGTTGCCCACCGCGACCCGCGCCGAGACCAGCCCGATGATCGGATACAGGATGCACAGGAACACCAACTGGGTCGGGATGGCGAGGAAGTCGCTCCAGCCCTCCGCAAGCGCCGCCCGGAGGTCGGCAAGCCCGATCCGCCGCACGACAGGGGCAGGGATCGCAACTCCATGGGCTGTTATGGCAAGGTCTGACATGCGTCCTCCTGTTCGCCCACGGTTGACCACGCAGGGAAGCCGAAGTCGTGGGCCGCTCCGACCGTTGAACGGACGCTAACACGGCGGTTTCCGCAATTGCACGCAGAACCAGAGCGCGTGTCTCGGCGCGCTGTGCTTACGCCGACGGGTATTTGCTATGACCGCTCTGGCGGTTATGAGCAGCGTAGGGCGGAAAAGCGTCAGCGCCTTCCGCCGCCTCGCAGTGCCGCAGGTCGGCGTATGGCGCTTCGCTTATACGCCCTACAAGCATTATCCGGAAAACAGTCAAAACGGATACTTGCTGGTTTTTTACTCCGCCGGGGCGAGCCGGACGGGCGCCGCGGGCGGCGTGGGATGCAGGCCCAAACGCATCGCCAGCGACATCGCGTGGAACACCCCCTTGAACGCCAGCACGGGGATCACCGACCCCCAGCTCCCCCGCAGGTTGCCGGCCAGCAGGCTCACCAGCCCGTCGCGCATCCGCAGCACGTTCTTGGGCGCCATGAACAGGTGGCGCAGCGCCGGGGTGTTGATGCGGTAGATCAGCCAACTGATCCGGCGCAGGGCGTGCGGCCCGTCGCGCGCGACCCGCCGCGCGCGCGCGCGCCCGGCGGCCGGGCTGTCGAGCCAGGCGTCCGCCACGTCGGCGCCGAGGTCGCCGGCCGTCATCGCCAGCAGCACGCCGCTGGAGAACACCGGGTCCACGAAGCCGAAGGCGTCGCCGATCAGCATGTAGCCCTCGCCCCAGGCGGAGGCGGCGCGGTACGAGTAGTTGCCGGTGCTGGTCACGTCCGACAGCAGCTCGGCACGGCGCATCCGGGCGCTGACGGTCGGGCTGCCGTCGATGCGGTCCATCAGCAGGTCCTGCGGCGTGCCGCGGCGGCCCTTGAACGCCGACGGGTCGCCGACGAAGCCGACGCTCATCACGCCGTCCGGCAAGGGGATCATCCAGAACCAACCGTCCTCGGCCAGGTGCACGGTGATGTAGCCCTCAAGCTCGCCGCCGCGCCGCTCGACGCCGCGGAAATGCGCGTAGAGCGCCGCCGTCGTGTTGCGCTTATTGCTCCGCTTGGTGCGGAGCCTGCCCGCGAGGAACGTGTCGCGCCCGGAAGCGTCCAGCACGAAGCGCGGCGCATAGCGGCGCAGCCCGCCGTCCGGCCCGGCCGCCGTCACCTGCGCCCGCCCGCCCGGCGGCGCGAACTGCATCTCGGTGACACGGGTGTTCTCCTCCGCGCGGGCGCCGCGGGACCGGGCGGCGCGGAACAGCAGGTCGTCGAACTCGGCCCGGCGGACCTGCCAGGAGGAGGTGTACTGCTTGTCGAGGCCGAGCGCGAAAGAGAAGTGCACGCTCTGCCCGGTGGCGTCGGAGACGAACTCGGCGCCGGGCTTGTGCACGCCGATGCTGGCCACCTGCTCGCGCAGGCCGAGCCGGTCGAGCAGGGCGGTGTTGCGCGGCAGCAGCGATTCGCCGATGTGGAACCGCGGGTGCTCCGCCTTTTCCAGCAGCACGACGTCCCGCCCGCGCTCCGCCAGCAGCGCCGCCGCGGTGCAGCCGGCCGGGCCGCCGCCGATGATCAGCACGTCGCACTCTTGGGCCTGGTCCGTCATGCCGGGCGCTCTCCTTCACAGCCAAATTGTCGCGGCGGCGGCGCGCCGGTCAAGCCATTCCGCCATTGATCGAGACGCACTGCCCCGTGATGTAGCCGGCGCGGTCGGAGGCCAGGAAGGCCACCAGGTCCGCCACCTCCTCCGGCCGCCCGGCGCGCTTCATCGGCACGAGGTCGGCGATGCGCCCGGCGTCCATGGCCGCATCGACGGCGGGCGAGGCGATGACGCCGGGCGCCACGGCGTTCACCGTGATGCCGCGGCTCGCCACCTCCCGCGACAGCGACTTCACCGCGCCGATCAGCCCGGCCTTGGCGGCGGCGTAGTTGACCTGGCCGCGGTTGCCCAGCAGCGCCGACACCGACGACACGGCGATGATCCGGCCCCAGCGCGTCGCCATCATCGGCAGCAGCAGCGGGCGGACCGCGCCGAAGAACCCGCCGAGCGACACGTCGAGCACGCCGCTCCACTGCGCGGCGCTCATGCCCGCCATCGGCACGTCCGCATGGGTGCCGGCGTTGTGCACCACGACCTGCGGCACCCCGCGGGACAGCACGTCCAGCATGGCCGCCTCCGCCGCCGCGAAGTCCGCGAGGTCGCAGCAGATGGCCTCCGCCGAGCCGCCGCCGCCCACGATCTCGGCGGCCAGCGCCTCGGCGCGGGGCAGGCCGGCATGGGCGTGGACCACGACGTGCAGGCCCTCCGCCGCGAGGCTGCGGCAGATCGCGGCGCCCAGCGGGCTGGCGCCGCCGGTGACGAGGGCGCGCCTCATGCGGGCAGTGCCACCGTGGCGCGTCCGGACAGCAGCGGCGTGCCGTCCGCGGCCTCGACCAGGAG
>CAXTTB010000504.1:0-3251 GCA_964246905.1 uncultured Acetobacteraceae bacterium
TCCATGCGCGGCTCAGGGCCGAGTACGGCCGTTGAGCGCCGCCGATGCCGAAAAGAGCAGCGTCGTGAGGTTGCCATGGCCGGGATACTTGGCCCGCATGGCGCCCACGAGATCCTCCACCGAGCCGGCCGCGCCGGCCGCCTCCGCGAAGTCCCGGATGTAGGCACGGGTGCCGTCCAGGATTCCCGCGGCGTGGGGGGGGGGGCCCCGCCGCGGGGTTTTGGCGGGCGCCCCCGACCCGGGGTCGCAGGCGTTCGATGGCGTCGATGCTTTCGATCCACTTCGCCCATTCGGCCGGGCCGCCGAAGCCGAGCATCTGGTGGATCTGGTTGTAGGCGACGTCGCCTGCGATCACCGCGCCGAGCGGCGGGACGTGCAGCACGGCGGTCGGGGCGATGTCGCCCTGGCCGACCTCGATGACGCGCAGCCTATGCCCTTGCAGGTCGATGGTGTCGCCGCCGAGCGGTGACGGGACCGCCGAAGGCGTCACGGCATCGCCGCCGAACATGGCCGCCCATGCCTTCACGTCCTGGCCGATATGGGATTGGACGTAGCCCGCCACGCCGGGCGTCGCGACGACCTTCGCGCCTGGGAACCGTTCGGCCAGGCGCCCGGCGCCGAAGTAGTGGTCGCCATGCCCGTGGGTGATGAAGATGGCAACGAGCCTCCGGCCCGTCCCCTCGATCATGTCGCCCAGCGCCTGCACGTCCTCCTCCATGAACTGCGCGTCCACCAGGACCGCGTCCTCGTCGCCGAAGATCAGGGTGGAGGTGACGGGGGAGAAGGTCCGGTCGCCGCCGCCGAATGCCCGCGTGGGGCTGGTGAAGACATTCATGTGAATAGGCGGCAGGCCGGGCGCCTCCGTCATGCCGGCGCCTCCCCGCTTGCGGCAAGCTCGACCAAGGCGGCGGCGTGGGCGCGTCGGGTTTCGGCGTGCCGCTTCACGGCGGACTCGCCCCAGCCGGGGGACACGACGTCGATGATCTGCTTGAGATGGAGCTGACGCCCGCCCGAACCCCAGCGCCCGTCGTAAACCTCGTGGACGGTGATCCACAGGCGCCGCTCAAGGTGCGGCCACTTGCCGCCCTCCGCCTCGGCGACGGCCTGCATGATGTCCCGGTTGATGGCGGGGACGAACTGGCCGTCGATCTGCCCCTCGGGGACGTTGACGGTGAAGCGGTAGATCGGCGCCTGCGCAGGCAGGCCGGCGACGTAGCACTCCGTCCGATGCACGAACAGCCACGAGATCGCGGACGCCCGCTTGCGCATCGCCTCGATGTCGCCCGGGTCGTCCATCAGGTCCGCGATGCGGCGCATCTCGTGGCTGACCAGGATCTCCGAGACCCGGGCAACGAGCGCGCGCTCCGCATGGGGGTCGAGGGCGTCCGTCGGGATATACGCGTCGCACAGGGGCATGGGGGTCCTCCTTGTTCCGGCCGTAAGGACGCTACGGAGCGGCGGCCAGGCCGGGCGCCGCCGAGGATGAAGGCAACGGCGCCGGGCCAGCCTCTCAGTTGGCGCTGCGCCTCGGCCTCAAGCCTGGGCACGGGGTCCGACGCCGAGCTTCATCCAGGAAACGCTACGAGGGATGGTTCCATGACGCAACCTAATTCGTCTCGTCATGCAACCATGAGCGGGGTGGACGGGTGGCTGCCCCGGCGGGCCGCACCAGCCCGCTTCTTGTATGAACACCCGCCAGTGCCCATGATGGGCGCCATGCTGGGCAATGAGTATGCAAGTCAGAACTGCTCCATCGCCCGGGCCCTCGAAGCGGTGGGCGAGCGATGGACGCTGCTGATCGTGCGAGAGCTGCTTCGCAAGCCCCGGCGGTTCTCCGAGCTGGAGCGAAGGCTTTCAGTGTCCAAGAACATCCTGACCGGCCGCCTGGACAAGCTTGTCCAGTTGCGCATCGTGGAAACCATCCCGTATGGGGACACTCGTGAATGGAAGACGTACCGGCTCACCGACAAGGGCCGCGACCTGTTCCCGATCATCCATGCGCTGATGGCCTGGGGCGACGTTCACGAGGCGCCGCGTGGTGCGCCCGCCATCCTGCAGCATGACTGCGGGCGCCCGGCGGGCCATGAAGTCGTTTGCCAGGCCTGCGGCGGGGCGGTGGACGCCCATACCGTCCGCCTCCTGGCCGGCCCTGGCTGGGACGCTCCCGACGCCGGAGCGCGGGGACGCCCGGGCAAGTCCTGAGACGCTCTCCAAGCCCCGTCAGTCCGCAAGGCGGACAAGCATCTTGCCCACGTTCCCGCCCGAGAACAGCTTGAGAAAGGCGCCTGGGGCGCTCTCGATTCCCTCATCGACGGTCTGGCGCCATTTGACCCGGCCCTCCGCGACCCATTCGGCCATCTGCTCCACGAAGCCCGGCATCAGGTCGAAATGATCGGACACGATGAAGCCTTCGAGGCGCAGCCGCTTCGTCACGGCGAGGCCTCCCTGCACGGCATCGTGCAAATGGAACGGTTCCGCCTGCTGGATGGGCTGAGGACGCGGGACGTCCCAATCGACTTGATCGTGGACGACATCATCGCCCGGCCGTCCGGGTAGGCGGCCCGGAACGCCCGCCGCGCCCAGTGTGACGTTTCCCACAGACGGCGGCGCCCCGCCCCGTGCATCCCTCCAGTGCAGCAACCTGGAGGCGAGCATGACCACACTGCCACCCTGCCCATCGACGGCCACCCCCCTTGCCGCCGCCGCCCCCCCCGCCGCCGGCCTCGCCAGCCGGACCGCGCCATGAGGTACGCAGCGCACCGGCCCGACCAGGTGGTGAGCCAGCAGGCCCTGCACGCCCACCTGCGCCCAAGCAGGCTGCCGGGACAGGCCGGGATGCAGGTCGAGGCGCGTCCGGTGCCGGACGCGGCAGGCCGCCCGTTGAACATCATGGTCGCGGACCACGACCCCGGCACCAGGCGGTCGGTGTCGGACTACCTCGGGCAGAACAACATGCGGGTCGCCGGCGCGTCCGGCAAGCAGGACATGTCGCGCCTGCTGGCGGCCCAGCAGTTCAGCATGGTCGTGCTCGACCTGCAGCTCGGCCGGGAAGACGGGCAACAGGACGGCCTCGACCTGCTGCGGGAGCTGCGCGCGCACTCCGACCTGCCGGTGATCACCCTCGCGGGGCGGCAGCACGACGAGATCGACCGCATCGTCAGCCTGGAACTGGGCGCCGACGACTGCCTGGCGAAGCCGTTCTCGCTCCGCGAGCTGCTGGCGCGCATCAAGGTGGTGCTCCGCCGGGCGGA
>CAXTTB010000505.1:0-3238 GCA_964246905.1 uncultured Acetobacteraceae bacterium
GGCCGGACGGCGGCGGTTCCGGCGGGGCCTCGCGGAACGGCATCCCGCCCGCGACCAGCAGCAGCATGACGAACGAGAAGAACACCCAGCCGTAGATGACGTGGTCGGCAGCCGCCGCGTCGGCGCTGCCGAGGATGGCGCCGAGCACGACGATGCCCAGCGCGCGCACCCCGTTGGCGACGACCGGCACCACCACCGACGCCGCCACGAACAGCAGGCGGCGCCCAGGGCTGCGGTAGGTCAGCAGGGCGTAGAACACGCCGAACGCCACGGCGGCGATCAGGAAGCGCAGCCCGGCGCAGGCCTCCGCCACGTAGAACACGCCTGCGGAGATCTCGATGGTGTAGTCGGTGGCGTAGTTCGCGATGCCGAGGAGGTTCAGCCCGCGCACGACGAACCCCGCGGTGAACTGCTGCAGCGCCGGGGTGATGAAGGCGCCGAACGGCACGAGGAACACCAGGAGCAGCAGCGGCGCCCCCAGCGCGCGGAACAGGCGCCAGCCGAGCGCGGCGAGCGCCATCAGCTCCAGCGCCGCGACGGCGGCCAGTTGCCGCCCTTCCATGATGCCCAGCCGCTCCGACAGGAACCAGACGCCCGCAACCGGCAAAGCGAGCGGCGCCAAAGCGGGCAGGGGCCGGGGCGCCAGGCCGGCCAGGGCGGCCCGGCGGTCCCAGGCGAGGTACGCCGCCATCGGGATGATGAGGAAGCAATGCCCGTAGGTGTCCGACGCCTGCCAAACTCCCACCGCCGCCGCGCACTCCGGCAGGAACAGCAGCACCCAGGCGAGAAGGCCCAGCGACAGCCCGGCGACCGCGGGCACGGATACCGGGCGCAGGCGGGAAAGGCTCACGTCGCTCATGCCGGGGACGCCGCCATGCTTGTTTCCGAAACCGTGTGAAGGATCGCGTCCAGCCTGGCCAGCGTCCTGGGCCAGGCGTAGGAGTGCAGCATGGCCGCCCGCGCCGCGGCGCCCAGGCCCGGGTGCGCGCCGGCCAGCACCTGCGTGATCGCGCCGCACGTCGCCTCCGCCCCGTCCGCGACCAGCAGGTCCCGCCCCGCTACGGCGCGCACGCCCTCGAACGCCTGGGGGGAGGCGATCACCGGGCGGCCCATCGCCATGGCCTCCAGCACCTTGTTCTGGATGCCCCGGGCGATGCGGAGCGGCGCGACGCAGGCGTCGGCGTGGGCCACGTAGGGCCGCACGTCCGGCACCCGTCCGGTCACGCGCACGCCGTGCTGGGCGGCCAGGCGCAGCACCGCCGGGCCGGGGTTGGCGCCGACGACGTGGAACTCGGTGGCCGGGTCCTGCCGCCGGAGCAGCGGCATGACCTCGGCCGCGAACCAGCGGGCCGCATCGGCATTGGGCCAGTAGTCCATGTTGCCGGTGAACACGAGGTGCGGCCCGGCGCCATGGAACGGCGTCTCGAACACCTGCCCCGGCGCGAAGCGGTCCAGGTCCACGCCGTTCTCGACGGCATGGACACGGCCGGCGGCTTCCGGCGCCAGCTCGACGAAGCGGTCGCACTCCTGCTGGGACACGAACAGCGTGGCGTCGCAGCGCATGGCGGCCTGGCGCTCGTAGGCCAGCAGCGTCCGGCCCTCCCGCGCCCAGACGGCGCGCATGGGAAGCCGCGTCTCCCCGGCGTAGGCGGCCCACTTCTCCGAGTCGATGTCCTGCGCGTCGAGGATCAGGCCGGGGCGGCGCAGGTGCTCGACGTAGGGCGCCATGGCGACGGAGTAGATGTACGCGATGTCCATGTGCCGCCGGGCCATGCTGTCCCGCACCCAGCGCCGCAGCCCCGGGTGCCCGTAGTAGTCGAGCATCAAGGGCCGGCCCGGCCGCAGCATCGCCAGCGCCCGGAGCTTCTGCCGCCGCTTGCCGATGGGGAAGCCCGCGGCCTCCGCGCACCATTCGCGCAGCGCCGGGAGATGCTGCATGTCGCCGGGTTCATCGACCAGGCAGCCGAGGTGGATGCGGTAGGACCGCGACAGGTGCCGCAGCAGGTTCAGGCCGCGGATCTTCTCGCCCTTGTCGGGCGGATACGGGATGCGGTGCGAGATGAAGATCAGGTCGCGCATCAGCCGACGCCGCGGACGATGTGCGGGCCGATCAGGTTGGCGACCGGCACCGGCAGGCGCTTCCAGGCGGCGATGAACAGCCGGTATTTCGGGTTGAGCGGGTTGTGGTCGGGGATCGCGGCGCCGGGCGCGAGGCGGTAGCGGTAGCGCAGCGGCGCCGGGTCGAAACCCCAGTTCTTCTTGAAGGCGGCGGCCCCGGTGCCGGTTTTGCTGCGGCCGAAGTCGAACAGGCGGCAGCCCCGCGCCGCCGCCCGGCGCATGACCTCCCAGTACATGAAGTCGCTGGCATGGCAGCCCCGCGCCGCCGCCGTGCCGCCGCCGTAGTAGGGCAGCACCTCGCCCCGGTCGTAGAAGCTCAGCACCGCGCTGACCGGGGTGCCCGCGTCCAGCACCGTGACCACGTCCATGCGCCCGCGGAACGCCTCCGCCAGGATGCGGAAGTAGCGGGGGCTGAACACGGGGGTGCCGAGGTTGCGGACGCTTTCGGCGTAGATGGCGTGCAGCCCGTCCACCTGGTCGGACACGGTGGACACCAGCCCGCGCTCGATCCCCTTGCGGACCACCGCGCGCTGCTTGCGGGGGACCGCCTTCATGTTGGCCTCGTCGTCCCGCATGATCGGTTTGCGGAACGTGACGTACAGGTCGGACCGGGTGGGCCACTCGTCGTCCGCGAGCCAGCCCTCCGGCAGCGGATGCAGGAAACGGAACTCCGTCACTTTCGCGCCCACCCGCCGCATCAGCCCGGCGGCATGGGCGTCGAGCGCCGCCGCGGCCTCCGCATCGGCGGCGAGCGGGCCGCCGTACACGCAGAACGGGCTGGACATCAGGCTGCTGCCGAACAGCATGGATTTCACGTGCACGAGGGGCAGCACGCCGACCACCGCGCCGTCCCGCTCCGCCAGCGCGTAGTGCGGCGCATGGCCGAACGCCTGGGCGAACACCTCTGCCCAGGCCGCGCGATGGAAGAACGTGCCGGTCGGCGCCGCGTCCACGAAGGCGTCCCAAGCGGCGGCGGTTCCAGCGTCGAGCGGTCGGCAGCGGACCGGCATGGGCTAGGCGGCAGCGGCCAAGGCGCCCGCGAACACCCGGTCCATCCGGTCCCACGCGAAGTCGCGCAGCAGGCAGTCGAGCCGGCCCTGCATGGTGGACAGGTTCACGC
>CAXTTB010000506.1:0-3237 GCA_964246905.1 uncultured Acetobacteraceae bacterium
CGACACGGCGCCGCGCCGGGCACGCGCGCCGGCGCGCTGGACGTTCGACACCGCCTGCGCGCGCTCGGCGCTGGCGCGGGTCAGGGCGCTGGACAGGTCCTCGAGCTGCTGCTGGCTGACGCTGCCGGCCCGGGTCTGCACGAGGTTATACTTCTCCCGCGTCGCGGCGATCTTTCCTTCGAGGTCGCCGATCTCCTTGCGCGCCTCCACCACCCGGCGCGACAGCTCGGAGTTGGCGTCGCTGTTGGCGGAGATGCGGCCCTGCGCCTTGTCCGTCGTGTAGTTCTTGATGACGCTGTTCACCACGGCGGCGGCGGTGTTCGGGTCCTTGGAGGTGAACTGCACCAGCACGATCAGGCTTCGGTTGTCGTTGATGATGCTGAGGCGCTGCGCGATGCTGCCGATGACGCCGTCCTTCACAACCGCTTCCGGCGGCGGCTCGACGGGCTTGGACACGTCGGGCAACAGGCCCGCATCGGCCAGCGGCTGGGCCACGGCGTCCGGGAGCGCGCCGGCGATGGAACGCTTCACCTGCTCGCCCCACGGCAGCGGGCGCAGCGCGGCGTTGAACTCCGGGTTGTCGATCAGGTGCAGCTCGTCCGCGACTTCCTGCAGCAGGGTGCGCGAGGTCAGGATCTGCACCTCGCTGCGGACCTGCGGCATCGGGTCCGCCAGGCCGTCGCCGCTGAGCGCCCCTTGCAGCGCCGGGACGGCGAAGCGTTCCATGTCGATGGAGAGCGTCCCCGCCGTGGTGAACAGCTTGGGCACCGAGGTGACGGTGTAGGCATACCCGGCGGCGGCGAACAGCAGGCCGAAGCACAGGATCAGGGGCCAGTTGCGGCGGAGCGTCGCCAGGAGCTGCGCCGGGGAGATGGCCTTGTCATCGGCCGGCGGGGGCGTCTTCTCAAACCGCTCGTCGAGGAGAGCAACCTCCGACATGCCTAGTGTCCTTTCCTGCGGGCGGGCGGATGCCGGCCGGCCAAGCCTACGGGTGATGCAACGCAGCAACGCGGCGGACGGTGCAGGCCGTCCAGCCGGGTTTGAAGCGGTTGTGACTTTGGGCCGGGATGCGTCGGTGCCATCTAGCGGCCATGCGTAACGGGATAGCGTACTTCATACTGGCCCACCACCGGCCCCAGCAACTGCGCTGGCTCGTCGAGGCGTTGGCACGGCCCGGCGGCCCGCATCGCGACACCATCGTCCTGCACATCGACCGCAAGTCGATGCTGGGCCTCAAGGCCGACCGGCGCGGCATCTGGGCCATGGCAAAGGCGTTGGCGGCCGAGCATCCGAACGTCATCCTCATGCGGCCCCGGTTCACCAACTGGGGCGGATGGAGCCTGTCGCGCATCCAGCTCGACGCCATCGCCATCGCGCTGGAGGCGTCCGCCGAGTGGTCGCAATTCGTCAATCTGAGTGGGCAGTGCTATCCAATCAAGCCGATGGAGCAGATCCGCCAGGCGCTTGCCGCCGATCCGGATCAAGTCTTTGTGGAACTGCGCCACTTCTCGACGCTGCCGCCCGATGACTGGCACCTGCGCTGGCACCCGATGATCGAGCTGCCGCACCGCGCCGTGAAGTTCAAGGGACCGCGCCCGCCGCCGACCGGCTTCGAGCTTGCCTACAAAGGCTCGCAGTGGTCCATCCTGCCGCGCGCCTTCTGCGAGTGGCAGCAGCGCGCAGCCGTCGCCAAGCCCATCAAGCGATATCTCAGCCGCCTGCTGCTGTCCGACGAGCTGCTCATGCAGACGCTGGTCCGCAACAGCCCGTGGCGCGGCAAGGTGGCGCCGCACTACGGGCGGGAGATCGTCTTCCCCGGCCCCAAGGTGATGACCCGGGAGGACCTGCCGCGGCTGCTGTCCAGCCCCGCCCTGTTCTCACGCAAGTTTGACCACGAGCGCGACCCCGAGGTCCTGCCGCAGCTCGCCCGGCAGCTCGGCTACCCCATGAGCGCAGCGCCGAGGGACCCGTCCCGGGCGGACGCGGTGCCTGACGAGGCCCTGGTGCGATGAGTGGGGGTGCGATGAGTGGGGGCGCGATAAGCGGGGGTGCGATGAGTGGGCGCGCGATGAGCCGGGCAGTGAGCCGCCCCTTGCGGGTGGCGCTGATCGACCCGTCGCTGTTCACCTTGCCCTACGATGCGGCGCTGGCTGCCGGGCTGCAGGCGGAGGGGCACCAGGTGGTGCTGCACGGGCGCACGCCCGGTCCGGACGACAACACGGCCGACGGCGCGCCACTCCGCGCGAGCTTCTACCGGGTCGCCGGCGCCCCGGCGCTTGCCCGCCTGCCCCGGGCGCTCTTGCTGGGCATCAAGGGCCTCGACCACGCCTGGTCGATGCAGGCGCTGCTGCGGCGGCTGCGGCGGGAGCGTCCGGACGTGATCCACTTCCAATGGCTGCCGCTCCCCGTCGTGGACCGGCGCTTCCTGCGCCGCCTGCGCGCGGTCGCCCCGCTGGTGCTGACGGTGCACGACACCAACCCGTTCAACGGCAACCCGACCGGCGGCCTGCAGCGGGTGGGCGCCCACGCGGCCTTCGCGGACTTCGACCGCCTGATCGTGCACACCGAGCAGGGCCGCGCCCGGCTGCTGGCCCATGGGGAAGGGAAGGACCGGGTGACTCTGATGCCGCACGGGCTGCTCGGACGCGCGTCGGCGCAGGCTGGGGCGGACGCCATGGCGGGGGAGATCACCTTCCTGCTGTTCGGCAAGGTCAAGCCCTACAAGGGCGCCGACCTGCTGATCGAGGCCTTCGCGCGGCTCGACCCGGCGCTGCGCGCGCAGGCGCGGCTGCGGATCGTCGGCAAGCCCTACATGGACCTCGCGCCGCTGCACGAGCTGGCCCGGCAACGGGGCGTCACGGACCGGGTCGCCATCGAGCCGCGCTTCGTGGACGACGCGGAGGTCGGCGGCATCTTCGCGCCCGGCGTCGTCGCCGCCTTCCCATACCGCGAGATCGAGGCGAGCGGCGTGCTGAGCCTGGCCATCACCTTCGGCCGCCCGATCCTGGCCGCGCGCCTCGGCGGCTTCATCGAGGCGGTGCGGGACGGCGAGCACGGGCTGCTGGTCCCGCCGGAGGACGTGGGCGCCCTGTCCGCCGCCATGGCGCGCTTCGTCGGGGACCGCGGGTTCGCCGCCGCCTGCGCCGCGCATGTGACGGCGCTCACGGCGTCGGTCCCGACTTGGCCGGAGATCGCGCGGCGGACCGCCGAACTCTACGCCTCGCTGCCCCGGTGACG